>JAFTAU010000010.1 GCA_017455435.1 Lachnospiraceae bacterium
GCAAGGCAAGGATGTGGATGAAGGTAGGGATGACCTATGCTTGTATGAACCTGAAAAAGCTGGCAAAGATGCTGCTGAGGACAGGAAAGATTGGACCTGGGAGCCCAGCACCTATGGATAAACTTATTATTTTCGCAGCCTGATTCGAGTAAAAGACAAAGCATCCCGGAGCGTTTGCTTCGGAATGCTTTGTCTTCAGTCTGAGAGGACGATTAAAACCGTCCTCTTTTTCTTTAATTAATCTTTATTCTATCCCGTTCGCGGCGAAGAAGGCCTTTGCTTTTTTGAGGCAGTTTGCCGCGTGTCCGGCAAAGCCTTTTTCGGCAAATTCTTTCATGTTGGGAATCTCAATAGAATATGTTAATTCCGGAAGACCCTTTAGCATGCCTGCCACGTCGATGTCTCCATCGCCGGGGCAGAGGCGGGCTTCGCGCGTGGTAAAGAGCACCAGCTCATCCCTGATGTCGGGAAGCACGGGGTCACCATCGGGGCCGGCCGGTCCGTCGCAAAGGTGAACGAGGCGGAAATATTTGCGCGGCGTCCTTGCGAGCTCTTCGCCCGTCACGCCCACGCGTCCCGCGTGCAGCGTATCGACCACGGCGAAAAGATTGTCGGCATTGACCTTGTCAATCAGGGTGATGTCTTCCTGGAGATTTCTCACTCCCGCCCAAGGAAGAAATTCCACGTTGTAGCAGAGGCCGAATTCCTTTGCCATTTCAGCTACCTTTCCAACGGCGTCCGTGTACCAGGCCTTGTCCCTCGTCCAGACCGAACCCAGAACGTCCGTTGCGCCGAGCTGCGCCGCCTTTTCAAATGCCGGTCTGAACTCTCTGAAGTCCACGTCCTTGTGAATGCGGGCGACCTCTATCTCCAGGATGGAAACGCCATACTCCTCCAGAGCCTTTTTAGTGGCCGCGAAAAGCTGAGGGTCTTTTTCCATGACAAACTCCGGCTCTCCGGGCAGGTGCATGGGAATGGTGCGGAGGCTGACAAAATCATATCCCGCTTCTTTTGCAATCCTGATATGCTCTACCGGATCCGTTCCCGAAACGGTGAGATACGACAGTGAAAATTTCTTTGACATAGTTTCCTCTCCTCTTTATCTGATAAAATTTGTCATTATCGGGGCTTCTTTTTGGGGAAGGGGCACACCGGCCTTTTCCCCTGCCTCGCGGAGCTTCAGCATCCAGGCCATGTTCCTGCCGAGGACGCGCATTATCTGCAGCCCTTCCTCGTCCTGCAGGACCTCGTCAGGCTTGTAGCCGTGAACAATATTCCAATAGCGCGACGACACTATCGGCATCTGCTGATTGAGAAAATATTTGTTTATCTGCTCGATGGTGGCGGTGGTTCCGGCACGGCGGGCGGACACTACCGCGGCTGCGGGCTTCAGGCAGAAAGGATGCGGATCCTTCCTGGCCGAAGACAGAAACACCCTGTCCATAAAGCTTTTCAGCGTACCGTTCATTCCGGAATAATAGACCGGCGAGCCAAAGATAAAGCCGTCATAGGACTCTGCCAGCCCGGTAAATTCATTTACCCGGTCCTCAAATACGCATTTCTTTTTTTCGCGGCAGCCATAGCAGCCGATGCAGCCGCCTATGGGCTTGTTCCCGAGCCAGTAAAAATCTGCTCCCACTCCTTCGCTCTCCAGCGCAGCCGCCACCTCCGAAAGTGCGGTATATGTGCAGCCGTGCTCATGAGGGCTTCCGTTTATCAAAAGGACTTTCATATTATTCCGTCTCCTGCGCCCGAAGAGCCTTGTATTTGGTCACGCGGTCTCTGATTTTGTCGTACGGCCAGATAAGCTTTTCGATGGAAACATCGTGATTCATATTGTCGATGAGCAGCGCGATGTATTTGCTGACGTCCACGCTGCGGTAATACTTGCGGGATTTGGTTTCGGGGCTCTGATAAATGCAGTTTGACGTGTAAACCCTGTCGATAATGCCCTCTTCAACAGCCTTGTCAAAGACGTCCATTCCTCTCGTGAAGAGGCCGAAGGTGGCAAAAGTGAATATCTTTCTCGCCTTGCGGGCTTTTAACTGCCTGGCGACATCCAGGATGCTGTCTCCGGAAGAAATCATATCATCGATTATGATGACGTCTTTTCCTTCGACGGATTCACCGAGGTATTCGTGAGCGACAATGGGGTTCTTGCCGTCGACGACTCTGGTGAAATCTCTTCTCTTGTAAAACATACCCATATTTACGCCCAGCGCGGTGGAGTATTCGATGGCTCTGCCCATGGCTCCCTCGTCCGGGCTGATAATCATCAGATGATCCGGGTCGATAATCAGATCTTTTTCATTTTTGAGAAGAGCTTTTATATTCTGGTAAACGGGATTTACGGATTCAAAGGTGGTGTAGGGAATGGCATTCTGAACTCTGGGGTCGTGAGCATCCAGCGTAACGATACTGGAAACACCGATATTGACCAGTTCCTGCAGCGCGATGGCGCAGTCCAGCGACTCGCGGGCGTTGCGGCGGTGCTGGCGGCTCTCATAGAGGAAGGGCATTATCACCGTGATGCGCTTTGCCTTGCCGTTTGCCGCGGCAATGATTCTCTTGATGTTCTGGAAATGGTCATCGGGTGAAAGAGGAACCTCTCTGCCGAACATCTTATAGGTGACGGTGTAATTGGTTACATCAGCCATAATATAGAGATCGTCGCCTCTGATGGACTGCTTCAGCATGCCCTTTGCCTCGCCGGAGCCGAATCTGGGACAGGCGACATCGATGATGTAGGAATCCTTGTGATAGCCTTCTATGTCGTTTGTCCTGGCGGCGCGCCACATCGCGATGTACGCGTCCACCTTTTCCGCGAGCTCCTCACAGCCGGGCATGGCAATTATGCCAAGCGAACCGTAAGGAATGGTGTTTGAGTAGGTTTCGTCTTTTGGTTGTTTGCTGAATGTCATTTCCTTCCCTCCGCATATGATTATTTCGAAAAACTGTTTTTTCTCTTTATTAAACGGATATCCGTACCGAAAAACGGGCATATCCGGTAACTCTCGGCTATTCGCGACGACACGCGCTCGGTATAATCTCCGCGTATCCCATCCAAATCCAGATTGGTAGAAATGATGGTGGACCGGCCTCTGAGGCGGCGCTCATTAATGCAGCAGAAAAGCTGCGAAGAAACGAAAGAGTTGTTGAATTCCGTGCCCAGATCGTCTATGACGAGCAGGTCGCTGTCATAGATGGTCTCGCGGTCTTCGGAATCTCTGCGGCCGAACGCACTGTCGGCGAGCTTGTCAAAAAGAGTGGCCGCCGAGAGATATACGACGGAAAATCCCTGCCTGATGACCTCTCCTGCGATGCAGTTTGACAGGAACGTCTTTCCGGTGCCGGCCGCGCCGGTAAATAGCAGGTTGGCCGCGCCGGGTACAAACGGGCTGACAAATTCACGGGCGATATTGTAATTGTGCAGCATGATATCATAGGAGCTCCTGCCGGTATTGGGGTCTGCCGTGTTTTTGTCAAAATATTCAAATGAAAAGGTGTCGAAATTTTCGCGTTCCAGAATGTCTTTTATACCGGAAGATGCCGAGAGAATCTCTGCGAGCTTTTGCTTGAAGCAGGAACACCTTTTTCCGCCGGAAAAGCCTGTGTCGCGGCATTTGTCGCAATAATACCGGAGCCGGTCGTAGCCGTCCGGAAAGCCGGCTGACAAAAGCAGTACCTGCTTTTGCTCGGTGAGGTCCTTTATTGTGGCATCAAGAGATGCGGCGCGGGCGGTATCTCCGGATATTACTGCCATGGCGCGGTCTGCGCAGGCATCGGTAATCGCGTCAGAAATCTCTTTATACGCGGGAATCCGGGCGCGTATCTCTGCGAGTCTGCCCGAAAGAGCCTCCTCCTGAGCGGCACGCTTTTGGCTGTAATCCGCTGATATTTGGCTGTACCACTCGCTTTTATTTGCCATCCCGAAGCTCCTCGTACATCAGGTCATTGAGCCCGTCCGTCCTCTGGGTGAAATTGTGAAATTTGTTTTTGGGGCGGCCGGTGGAGCCTGCTGAAGCGGACGCCTCTGCAAAGGCCTTTATCTGCGCATTCGCACCGGCTGCGTCCTTTATTCCGCTTTCTATCCATTTTTCGGCCACAGCCTTTATGTAGCGGACATTGGTCTTTCCGATGGACGCGCAGTACTCTACCAATATCTCCACCACGTCCACGGGCAGCCCGCCCTCTCCGCAGATACGCACAAAATGCTCTGTTTCGGTCTTTGTGAGGGTCTTGCCAAGATACTGCTCTATGACAAAAATGAGCTGCTTAAACTCCGGGTCTATGCGCAGAATCTTTTCCGTGGGCTGCTTTGCTGCGGGGGCAGCGGGCGCGGCGGAAGTCTTTTCGGCGAGCCGTGATGTCTGCTCCGATCCTTTTTGAGGGGGCTGCTCCGCGGCCCGCTCCTCAGGAAGGTCCGTGACTGAAATCTCTTTTATTTCGCCGTCCTCAAATCGCATAGTCAAAAGCCCCTGCTTTTCCCAGTAGGAAAGGGCTCTGACTATGTCTTTTTCGGTGAATTCGAGAGCGTCCGCCAACGCCGGAACCGACACAGCTTCATACATCATACGAAGCAGCATCAGGTATACCTTTACGTATTCGCCTCCGGCGTCAACCATATATTTATCAATAAATGCGTTTGGGATCGTTGTCTGTCCGCGTCGCATGCGATTTACTACTACCAACTGCTTTTCCTCCATGCGAAAAACTGCATTCGCGTGTGAAGGATTATAGCACAAAGAAAAAGGTTTGAAAAGCCGCAAAGCCGCACCAACAGTGGGTTGTAGACAATGTGGATAATGTGAAAAACTTTTCTGCGCAGCGGCAAAAACTGCCAAATCAGGCACTTTTTCTCCTAACGGTTTTTTCAACAAAAAAGGGTTATCTGCGAATAACCCTCGTTGATAACCCTGTGGATAATGTTGATAACTATCTGCCAAGCAGGTGTTCCCCTATTAAATAAACGTTTTTTGACCCCAATGTTATTAACAGGTCCCCGTCGATACATTTTTCCAAAAAAAATTTTTCAATTTCTTCGAAAGAGGGGAAATAGTATGCTTCGCGGCCTTTCGCGGCCAGTCTGTCGGAGATGTCCTTTGAACTGACGCCCATGTTGTCCGGCTCCCGGTCTGAATAGACATCCGCCATCACCACCACATCCGCCAGCGAAAGCGCGTCTACAAACTCATTCATCAGGGTCTTGACCCGGGAATAGGTGTGAGGCTGGAACACGCACAGCACCCTGGCGTCTTTATACCTGCGGGCGGCCTTCAGCGTCGCCGCGATTTCGTCCGGATGATGGGCATAGTCGTCTATAACGGTGACTCCGCCGATTTTGCCCTTTATCTCAAAACGTCTGTGAGCACCGGCAAATCCGGCAAGAGATTCTTTTATAACAGACATCGGTACGCCCGCGTCGCGAGCCGCCGCTATCGCCGCCATAGCGTTGCTGACATTGTGCTCTCCCGGCACGTCCAGCGAAATGACCGCTGTCTCGCCGCCTTTTTCGTGCAGCGTAAACGTGGCTCTGGCGCTGTCGTTAAAGCTTATGTTGTCCGCATAGTAATCGTCCTCCGGTGAAAAGCCCACTGTCTTTACGCGGCATTTCAGTCCGTCGGTCAGATAGTGATAATTCTCTATGCCGCTGTCCACGATGACAAGGCCGTCCTCAGGAACACGCTCTGCAAACAGCCTGAACGAATGCATGATATCGTCAAGGTCTTTGAAAAAGTCCAGATGCTCGGCGCGGACATTGAGAATGATGGCCGTGGTAGGATAAGACGAAAGGAAACTGTTCGTGTATTCGCAGGCCTCTGCGACAAAATAGCCTTTTCCCCCGACGCGGTAATTGCCGCCCACGCAGTCGACCATTCCGCCCACGAATACCGTAGGGTCGAGGTCCGCATCCAGCAGGAGCTTTGCCACCATGGAAGTGGTGGTGGTCTTTCCGTGCGTGCCGGAAACGTTTATGGAAACAGGATAGTTTTTCATAACCTGTCCCAGAAAATCCGCTCTGTTAATCAAAGGAATGCCGCGGCGCTCGGCCTCGGCATATTCAGGGTTGTCGGGATGGATGGCCGCTGTAAATACAACCGCCTCGACACCGTCAGCTATATTTTCCGCCCGCTGTCCTATGGCAACGTCTATGCCGTCGGCGCGGAGCTTTTTGACCATGGAAGTATCATATGAATCTGAGCCTGTTACCTTGAATCCCTTGTTATGGAGGAGCCCGGCCAGTCCGCTCATACTAATCCCGCCGATACCAATAAAATGTACCCATGTCGGCTCTTCAAAATCGAATTGATACATTAATTATCCTTTCGCTGTCAATCGGCAGAAGATTCGGATGATTCTGCGGCGCTCTCGGACGCGGATTCTGATTCATCCGCTGACTCGGATTCGACCGCCGACTCGCTTTCCTCCTGAGAGGCTTCCGCATCGGGAGTCTCACCGCTGTCATTTATGATGACTTCTCCGTCTCCGGAGACGAGGTCGGAAATATCGGCGGAAGAGGTGACATATTCGTATATGACCTTTTCATTCTTGGTGTAATCAGGCTGCGCCGCCTTGATGCCTTTGATGATGTTGATTGCCGTGAGAACGAGTGCGAATACGAGCGCCGCACCGATAACGATAGCTATCAGTCTGCCCGTAATCTTACCGGCTTTCTTTTTCTTTTTTGCCTTTTCTATGTCGGCTTTTCTGGTCGCCTTTTTTTCTTTGTAGGCGTTTACTTTTTCCTGACTCATATTGACAAAAACCTTTCCTTTAGTACGGCTTAGAAAAGCCGCATTTCATTTTACAACGCAATTAAAAATAATTCAAGAAGCAGCGGCTATTTTTCCGGTTCTCTGACATCGTGATTTTTCGCAGCCAGCTCCATTATCTCGTCATATTTTCCTATTATATAATCGTAGGATTTTGGATTGTGCGGCAGATAGCAGTCTGAGCAGTCCTTGCAGATGCCGTATTTGTCATATTTGTAATTGCCTCCGCACCTGTCGCCGAGCGCGTACAGCGGGCAATAGCAGAAAAGGCAGTTGAAATTATCCGGGTCCTTCGTCTCGTGACACGGAAAATATTTGCAATCTTTGTTTGAGAAAAACTTATAACTGTTTTCCGCCATTTTTGCCTCCGGTCTTAGTCTGCGTAGCCGCGCGGATTGTTTTTCTGCCAGTTCCACGCGTCGCGGCACATTTCGTCTATGCCTTTTTCAGCTTTCCAGTGAAGGTATTTCTCAGCTTTTTCCGTGGCGGCATAGCACTGCGCGATATCACCGGGGCGGCGCGGTGCTATGCGGTAGGCGATGGGTGCGCCGATCGCTTTTTCAAATGCGGAAAGCACCTGCATAACGCTGTAGCCTTCGCCGGTGCCGAGATTGTAGACCTCTGCGCCTCCCGGCATAACGCCAATGCGCTCAAGCGCTGCCACGTGACCCTTTGCCAGATCTACCACGTGGATGTAATCTCTGACGCCCGTTCCGTCAGGCGTGTCGTAATCGTTTCCAAAAACGCTCAGCTCCTTCAGCTTTCCGATAGCCACCTGCGTGATATACGGGGTGAGGTTGTTCGGGATGCCCTTTGGGTCTTCGCCGATCAGGCCGCTCTCATGTGCGCCCACCGGGTTGAAATATCTGAGAAGGATTATCTTCCACTCCGGATCTGCCGCTGCTATGTCGCGCAGCATATCCTCTATCATAAGTTTTGTGCTGCCGTAGGGATTTGTGGTGTGCAGCGGAAAGCTCTCGTCTATCGGGACGCTCGCGGGGTCTCCGTATACAGTCGCAGATGAGCTGAAGATAAAGCTTTTGCAGTCGTGACGGCGCATGACCTCACATAATGCCAGCGTGCTTTCGAGGTTGTTGCGGTAGTATTCCAGCGGCTTTGCGACGGATTCTCCCACGGCCTTTAAACCGGCGAAATGAATGACCGCCTCTATATTCTCCTTAGTGAATATCTCTTCCAGTGCGGCTTCGTCTCTGACGTCCTTTTGATAAAAAACAGGGCTCTTTCTCGTTATCTGCTTTATGCGCTCAATCGCTTTTGCGTTTGAATTGCAGAGATTGTCAATTATTACCACGTCATAATCTCTGTTTAAAAGCTCTACCACGGTGTGGCTGCCGATAAATCCGGCTCCGCCGGTAACAAGAATGCTCATAAATACCTCCTGAGAGCGTCCGCTCTGTCTGTCTTTTCCCAGGTGAAGTCTTTGTCTTCCCTGCCAAAATGCCCGTAAGCTGCAGTTTTTTTGTATATCGGCCTGCGAAGATCGAGCATCTTAATAATGCCGGCGGGGCGAAGGTCAAAGTTTTCGTTTACTATTTCTATCAGCTTTTCTTCGGAGAGTTTTCCCGTGCCGAAGGTATCGATATGTATCGAAGTGGGTCTGGCGACGCCTATAGCATAGGATATCTGTATCTCGCATTTGTCAGCGAGTCCTGCCGCCACAATATTTTTCGCTACATATCTGGCCGCGTATGCCGCGGATCTGTCAACCTTTGTCGGGTCCTTCCCGGAGAAGGCGCCGCCGCCGTGGCGACCCATGCCGCCGTAGGTGTCCACCACGATCTTGCGACCGGTCAGGCCGGTGTCGCCCATGGGGCCGCCCACCACGAAGCGCCCAGTGGGGTTGACGTAGATGGTGGCGTTGTCCCACGCGATGCCCACC
>JAFTAU010000056.1 GCA_017455435.1 Lachnospiraceae bacterium
ATTTCCATGGCGGGCGGTATCCCCAGATACCTTTCCGCTTCGTTTATCATTGAGGAAGGCCTCCCGATGGAAGATCTGGAACGTATTATCCGCTCCGCGGCTGATACCGCGAGGAGCCTTGGAGTCAGTATTGTTACAGGCGATACCAAAGTTGTCGAAAAGGGAAAAGGCGACGGAATATATATCAATACTTCGGGTATAGGCTTTTTAAAAAAGCCCGGGCTGTCTCCGGATAATATCAGACCCGGAGACGTTGTGATTCTTTCGGGAACGGCAGGAGACCACGGCGCTGCTGTAATGCTCGCCAGAAACGGGCTCGGAAGCGCGGATGATCTGCTTTCCGACTGTGCCCCGTTATGCGAAATGGCGGCCGGACTCTATAGCCTCGGAGACGGGCTCAGAGTCCTCAGGGATCCCACCAGAGGCGGCGTAGCCACAACCCTCTGCGAATTTGCCGATGGCAGGGATTTTTCCATAGAATTATCAGAAAGCAGTATACCCGTAAAACCTGCCGCAGGCGGCATCTGCGATATGCTCGGTCTTGATCCGCTTTACTGTGCAAACGAGGGAAAACTGATAGCTGTGGTATCGCCTGACGCCGCAAAAAAAGCTCTGGATATAATAAAAGCCTATCCGCAGGGAGCCGAAGCCGCGATCATAGGCCGCGTCTGCTCTGAAAACGCCGGATATGTAACTCTCAAAACCGCATCCGGAGGCAGCAGAATACTTACCAGACTGACCGGCGCTCAGCTTCCGCGGATTTGTTGATTGTTTGTAATAAATACTCTTTCTTACTTTATTAATAATTAATAATATGATACAATTATTCAGTTTGAATTAGTATTATTTCTATCTGAGGTAAAAAAATGCAGGAATACAAAAAAATAATGATTTCAAAAGATGAAATCGTTCCTACAGCAAAAGAGATGCGTTCCAAAAACGTACATCTCGCGATGATTCACGCCTTTATCGACAAAACCGGAAAAGCTAACGTTTCCTACGAATACGAGATCGGAGGCGCCATTCACTCATATACCGTAGAGGGGGAGAACGTGCTTCCGTCCATAACGGATATTTATGACCTCGGAGCCGAATGGGCAGAACGCGAGATAATGGAGCTTATGGATATCACCTTTGAAGGCGTTGATACTTCAAAACGTCTGTTTATGCCTGATTCAATGCTCAGCGGCCAGGGACATATTCTTGTGACGCCTATGGATGAGCTCATTGAAGAAACTCACAAAAAACCGGAGGAATTGTCATGAGTTACATTGTTCCCATAGGACCTTATCATCCCGCTCTCGAAGAGCCGGTTCATGCAAAGCTTTACACCGACGGCGAGCAGATTACCGACGCCGAGGTTTTTATCGGCTACAATCACAGGGGCATTGAAAAGCTTTCACAGCAAAAAAACTTCATTCAGAATATTGTATTAGTAGAACGTGTATGCGGCATTTGTTCTCACTCGCACGCCCTCGCGTTTGCCCTTTGCACAGAGGGCATTATGGCGGCGGCCAACCCCGCCTACGCGGTTCCGAAACGCGGCCAGTATATCCGCGTGATTATGTCGGAGCTCGAAAGGCTTCATTCACATTTTTTGTGGATAGGTATTGCGCTTCACATCATCGGTCATGACTCTCTGTTTATGCATACATGGGATTACCGTGAAAAGATAATGGATATTCTTGAGGAAATCAGCGGAAACCGTGTTAATTACGGCATGGTCACCATTGGCGGCTCGCGCAGGGATATCAGCGCGGAGACAGCGGCCAATGTCAACAAAATGCTTGATGATATTGAGATTTTCAATCTGAAGCTCAGAGATATGCTCCTCGGAGACACTACTGTGGCGCTCCGCACAAAAGGCGTTGGTGTGCTTACTACTGCGGATTCCGACAGAATAGGTGCCGTCGGTCCTCACGCGAGGGCGTCAGGCGTTCCCGTGGACGTTCGCATAGATGCTCCTTACAGCGGCTACGAAGATTTCGAGTTCGGCAAATGCGTTTATCCGGATTGTGACGTATTTTCGAGGGTTGTTGTACGTGTCCTCGAAAATATCGAAAGTATAAATATTATCCGCCAGGCACTCGATAATCTTCCAAAAGGTCCCATAAACAAAGGCGTTGCCATTCCAAAGGTTCCGGCCGGAGAGTATATGGTCCGCGTAGAGGCTCCCAGAGGACAGCTTACATACAAGATTAACACTGACGGCGGGGAGTGTCTGACCAGACTCAGCATTCACGTCCCCACCTTCAAAAACGCGCCCACCGTTCCCACTATGCTGCGCGGAAACTCCGTAGCCGACGCCGGGCTGATCATAGCCAGCATCGATCCCTGCTTCTCGTGCATGGACAGATAGTATGCACGAGCTTGCTATTACCGAAGGCATAATGGAAGCTGCGGTACCGGCAGCGCAGGCGGCCGGAGCCAAAAAGATTCTTGAAATCAGACTGAAAATAGGAGAGCTCTCCGGCGTTCTTCCCGAATACATCCAGGAGTATTTCGGAATAGTCAGCAAGGGCACTATAGCCGAAGGGGCAAAGCTGTCCGTTACGCGAATCCCGGTAGGCATTAGCTGCCCCGACTGCGGTTACAAGGGTGAAATCAAAGACAAAAAAATCCGCTGTCCCGAGTGCGGAGGAACTGACTTTAAGATTATATCGGGCCGCGAATATTATGTGGACAGCTTAGAGGTCGAATAATTGGAAATTAAAGTTGTAAAGCAAATACTTGCGTGGAATGAAGATGTCAGCGAAAGCATACGCCGTCTGACCGAAAGCAAGCATGTCGCCATTATCAATATCATGGGTTCTCCCGGAGCAGGAAAGACCAGCCTGATAAAAGCTGTTATCTCCGGTCTGAGAGAAGAATACCGCATAGGAGTGATAGAGGGCGATATAGCCGGACAGATTGACGCCGAAGCCATCGACAGCCTCGGCATACCTGTAGTACAGCTCCAGACCGACGGCGCCTGCCACATAGAGGCGATGTCCATCGAAAAAATCCTGCCCTCTTTTGACCTGGACGCTCTGGACGTGCTACTCGTGGAAAACATTGGCAATCTTGTCTGTCCCGCGGAGTTCAATATAGGAGAGGATTTCAGGGTTTCAATCCTCAGCATTCCCGAGGGAGACGACAAAGTTGCAAAGTATCCTCTGATGTTTGCCACCACGGATGCTTTGGTTCTGAACAAATACGATATGCTTCCGTACTTTGATTTTGATCCGGTCAGGGTAGAAAATGACGCGAGAGATATCAACCCGAGGGTTGAGATTTTTCCCGTCTCCTCAAAGGATAACAGCGGCATACCCGAGCTGCTTTGCTGGCTCAGAAAAAACATAGACAAAAAAATCAAAACGAAAAGGGAGGGACCGGTTTGAAAAAGACAAAATTCGCGGCTTTTCTTTCTACCGCAATTGTCTGTTATCTGTTCTGGCTGGTTTTAACCGGACAGATTATCAGCATTTTCCGCGGCGGTGCTTCCGCGTCGGTTCTTATTGCCGGCGGTGCGGTCAGCGTTCTCGTAGCACTGTTTTCCGCGAGATTCTTTATTCACGATAAAGCATTTTTTATGTTTAATCCCGTTAGATTATTCATAATGCTGTTTTATCTGTTTTTCATATTCGCGTGGGAGCTGATAAAGGCAAACTGGGATGTGGCGCGTCGCGCCCTGCGTCCCGGAAAGCTTAAAATCAATCCCGGCATAGTAAAGGTTCCCACCGGGCTCAAAAGCGAGTACGCTCTCTCTATGCTGGCAAACTCAATCACCCTTACTCCGGGCACCATCACCATGGATATAGCCGATCAGGACGATAAGACCTACTGCTATATTCACTGGATTGACGTGACGGCTGAAAACGGAGAACCCGCCGGAGATGCCATAAAGGGAACTCTCGAAAAATGGATAAGGAGGATATGGGAATGAGCGAATTGATGTTCGGCGCGATTTGTTTTGTTGTGCTTGCTCTTTGCCTTATCATCAGGCTTATCAAGGGCCCTACGGCGGCCGACAGGGCAATATCGGCCGATTGTATAGATATACTTGCCGATATGGCTCTGATACTGTACGCGCTCTATACGGGCCGCGGTATTTTTCTTGACATTGCTCTTGTTACGGCGATACTCGGCTTTATCGGTACAGTTATTATTGCAAGATATCTGGAGGGGAGACTATGAGAATAGCGATAGATATTTTAATATTGATCAGTCTTTTCTTCGCAGTGGCCGGAACGGTGGGGCTGCTTCGCATGCCCGACATTTTTACACGCATGCAGTCAAGCACGAATATCGGAACTCTCGGGGTGCTCGGCGTTATTATCGGAGGTACTATGTACGCTATCTGGCAGTATTCCGATTACACCATGGCCGTAAAAATCATTATTCTTGGACTGTTTTATATGATTACGACGCCCATTTCGGGACATGCGCTGACAAAGGCGGCCTATCGCCACGGTTATCGTCCCAAGGAGGACTTTGTGGTTGACAGCTACGGGGAGGATCTTGAAGATGACGATTGAATCCATCCTTAACGCTATAATAATGGTAGCCATTGTAATTACCGCCGTTTACGCTGTTGCCGCGAAAAATATTCTTAACTCAGTTATTGCACTCGGAGTAACCGGCATTTTCGTGTCCCTGGCCTTTGTTCTTCTCCAGGCGCCCGACGTGGCTATCGCGGAAGCCGCTGTTGGAGCGGTTCTGTCTACCGCCATCTTTGTTATCACAATCCGCAAGACCACTAAAAAAGGAGAGGAGGACAATAATAATGAAGACTAAAAAAATCATTGCCCTTCTCGCCGCGGCAGTGATACTGATTGTCGGCCTCAGGGCCGTCACATACGGCTACAATTATTACAAAGCCGAAAACGTCGAGATATACAAAGACTCGGACGGGTCGATAACCTACAGAAGAGTTGATGACGGGGGCGTTTCTGATATCATAATCGAAGAAGACATCGAAAAAACCAACGCGATGAACAACGTAGCCGCCGTTGTTTTCGACTTCCGCGGTTATGATACTCTCGGCGAATCGTTTATCCTGCTTACCGCTATTGCCGGTTCGTTCGTCATCCTCGCGAGAAACAAAAAATCAAAAAAGGAGGAGACGGCCGATGAAGTTTAAAGACGGTATCAAGGGACGCAATATTGTTGTAAAATGCGCCGCTGACAAGCTTCTTCCTTTCTCGCTTGTTTTCGGACTGTATATTATTCTGTTCGGAACCGTCAGCCCCGGCGGCGGATTCCAGGGAGGCGTAATGGTCGCTTCCGGCGCTCTGCTTTTGTATCTGGGCTACGGCTACGCCAAGACCCGCAAGGTTCTCGGCCCGAATGTTTTGAGGGTAAATGAGTCCCTCGGCGCCATTCTCTATGTTTTGCTCGGCGTTGTCGGCATCGTTTTCGGAGCTAATTTCGCCAGAAACATCTTCTTTGACGTGGGTAGCTTCGGAGACCTTTTGAGCGGCGGCACCATTTCCTTTATGGGCTGGACCGTAGGCTGGAAAGTTCTGACGGGCGTCAGCTTTCTGTTGCTTTTGATGTTCAGCCTGCTCGCTCCCGACAGCAGCGAAGATGAGGAGGAGGAAGAGATATGATCTTCAATTATATTACCTCCGTACTTCTTATCGTACTCGGTCTGTACACTGTTTGCGCGAAGAGAAATCTCATCAAGATAGTTCTGGGTCTCGGCATTACCGATTACGGAATCAATATGCTGATAGTCAGTATCGGTTACAACTACGGCGGAACAGCTCCCATTTACGCGCAAGATCTTTTTAATGTAGGCAATTCCACGGCTTTCGTTGATCCTGTTCCTCAGGCTCTTACGCTGACATCCATCGTTATCAGCGCATGCGTGGACGCCATGGCCCTCGCTCTTGTCATTATGGTCAATAAACGCTACAAGAGCATCGACGCTAACGAGATAAGGAGGTTAAAAGGATGAACTACACTCATTTTCCCGTAATATCCGTTATGGGGCTTTTCCTTGGCGCCTTCCTTGTCGAGGTTTTCGGATCAAAGAACAAATATATCAGAAATACTATCGTGCTTTTGATTACCACCTGCGCTGCAGGGCTTATGCTGTACCTGGTAAAGCCTGTTTTCATCGACGGGCAGATTATCAGTTACTGGATGGGAAACTGGGAGCCTGTAGAGGGATACGCAATAGGTATCGGCTATGAAATCGACGCTCTCGGTATGTTCTTTGTCATTCTCACTGTGCTGACAATCTGGCTGGCCGCTGTTTATTCCATCAAATATATGGAAAAAGACAGCCATCTCGGTCATTATTACACTCTGTTTCTGATGCTTTCCGGCTCGGTGCTGGGTCTTGTCTGCACCGGTGACATATTTAATATGTTCGTCATGATAGAGATAATGACCTTCGCGGCCGTTGCCCTGACTGCGTTCAGAAACAAAAAAGGAGCGCATCTCGAGGCTGCTTTCAAGTATCTCGTAGTGGGATGCGTGGGCTCCGGATTTACTCTGGCAGGAATCGTCCTCCTTTACATGCAGTGCCATACGCTCAATATGGCTCAGCTTGCGTCCATTTTGCATGGAAATCTCACTCCTGTTTCGGTGCTCGCACTTGCGCTGATGTTTACCGGATTCGGAGTTAAATCATTTATAGTGCCTTTCCACGCGCCGGCTGCGGATGCCTATATGTCCGCGCCGACATCCATCTCGATGGTCTTTTCCGGCATAGTAAACAAAGCCGGGGTTTATGGCATGATTAGGCTCCTGTTTGTGGTGTTCAGAGTGATGGACATATCGTCCGTTCAGATTATGGTTGTGCTTTTCGGCGTGGTCACGATGTTTATTGGCGTCACTATGGCGCTTGCGCAGCATGATTTTAAGCGTCTTCTGGCATTCCACAGCATTTCGCAGATTGGCTATGTTATCACTGCTGTCGGTATTTGCAGCATGAAGGGTGTTGTTTCAGGACTTTTCCATGCCGCAAACCACACACTCTTCAAAGGCCTGCTTTTCCTCTGCGCCGGCGCGGTTTTGTATTCCACCGGCACAGCGGATCTGGACAAGCTCGGAGGTCTTTCAAAGAAAATGCCCAAAACCACGATATGCTTCCTCATTGGAGCATTCTCCATTTCCGGTCTGCCTCCTTTTAACGGCTTTGCATCAAAATGGATGATATATCAGTCGCTGTATGACAAAGCCGTCACAACGGGCAATTTCTTTTACATATTTGCCCTGGTCTGCGCTGTTGTTGTTTCTGTTATGACGCTCGCATCATTTATCAAGGTGACGCAGGCAGTGTTCTTTGGACAGACGCCTGCAGCTCTTAAGGAGACTCACGAAGTGCCGTTCCTTATGCGCCTGCCCATGTGGATTATGTCGCTGCTCTGCGTGGGATGCGGCATATTCTACCGGTTCACAGGCAACAACCTGCTTCTTCCGGCCATGAAATCTACGTTCAATATCACTTCATATATTGACAAAATGATGGGAGAGGGTACTGCCGCAGCTTCCGGTATCGAGAATATCACCATTCATGCCGAAACGGGCTTTGAGTACTGGGAACCCGTTATATGGCTGGTCTTATTTGTGACGGTTCTGCTCGCTGTATTTATCGTGACTCTTATAGGACGCAGAGACAGAGGCAAAGTGCTGAGCACTAAAGAAGAAGCCGATGGAAAATACGCCACCTTTTTCAGCGGAGAAAAGAGTTCTCATTCGCATGTCGCCGGATCGGATCTTTTCTGGGGCTTTAAGCGGAACTGGAAAGGTTATTTCAATGTAATGCAAAAGTTCCACAGCGGAAACGTAAACGACTATTCTCTGATGGCGGTGTGCTGCTGCGCTCTCGTTATAGTCTTTACATATATCGTACTGTTATAGAGGGGGTAACGGTATGTCATCGTTTTTTCAGATAATAGAAAATATTGTCAAGGCAATGATATTCCCCGGGCTTTTGTATGCCACCGCGGGAGGTCTGCTGCTTGCCGGTCTCGACAGAAAAATCATAGCCAGAATGCAGAGACGCGTCGGGCCGCCTGTACTTCAGCCCACTTATGATTTTCTAAAACTCTGCGGAAAAGAGACTATTGTCCCTCATGTGGCAAATAAACCTGTTTTCCTTGCGGCGCCGTTTGTGGGATATGTGAGTCTGGTCGTAATGATGCTGCTCATTCCGATTGGCGGCTACAGCGCCTTTTCCGGCAAAGCGGATCTGATTGTTATTCTTTACCTGCTTACTATTCCTGCAGTTGCAATGATAGTAGGCGGTTCGGCTTCCGGTTCGCCCTTCGCCGGCATTGGCATTTCGCGTGAGATGGTAACAATGATGGCCTATGAGCTGCCGTTGATAATCGTTTTCCTTTCGGTTGCAAAGCTCGTAGGCGGAGATTCCATGAACTTTTCGCTTCAGGACATAACTGCCTGGCAGGAACAGAACGGCCCGGTAATTTTCAGCCTTTCAATGATTCCGGCGGCTATCGCCATGCTGCTGATTATTCCCGCCGAGGTCGGTATGCAGCCCTTTGACGTGGCTGAGGCCGAGACTGAGATTTGCGAAGGGCCTCTGGTGGAATACAGCGGTTTTCCGCTTGGCATGTTCAAGCTTGGCACCGCGGTCAGAATCTTTGTTATGACCTCGCTTTTCACTTCGCTGTTCCTGGGCGGAATAACGTCTGGAATACATATCGGCTGGACGGTATGCGGCGTTTATGTGGGCGATCTTTTGGTGCGCGGACTGATTCATTTTGCGATATGCGCTGTGATTACGCTGCTTTGCATGACGTTTATTCACGCCATAACCGCGAGGCTCAAAATTGAGCACCTGTTTAAGTTTTACTGGACGGTCGTTGCCGGACTGTCACTGATTAGTCTGATTCTTGTGTGGATCGGAGTATAAGGAGGCGGAAATGTTCAAAAAAATGATTGCTGCGGCAGGCGCAAAGTCGCCATGGATCTATCATATCAATACCGGCTCCTGCAACGGCTGCGACATCGAGCTCGTTGCCGTACTTACGCCCCGCTACGACGCGGAACGCTTTGGATTCAAACTTGCGGGAACGCCCCGACACGCGGATATAGTGGTGGTCTCCGGACCGGTTACCAGCCAGTCAAAAGAAAGGCTTATACGTACTCTGGAGCAGGTTCCTGAACCCAAGGTGGTTGTCACGCTCGGTTCCTGCCCCAAATCCGGAAACGTATTTAAGGGCAGTTACAGCATAGAGTGCCCTGTTGACAAATATACTCACGTGGACGTTTCAATCGCCGGCTGCACACCTAAGCCCGAAGCTATAATCGAAGGGCTTTACACCGCCGCTCAGATATTGAAAGAGAAGAGGAGGGAAATGAAATAATGGTACCTTTTGCGAGAGTGGCTCTTTCCAACCTTTTCAAAAAACCGAGCACGAGAAATTTTCCGCGTGAAAACGTAGAGGCAAAGCCCGGATATCGCGGACGCATAGCTTATTACGGCGACAAATGCCGGAACTGCGGCATGTGCGTAAAGGTGTGTTCTCCCGGAGCCATCACCAGAACAGTGACCGAAACACCCGAAGGAAAGGATATAGCGTTTGAATTTGACCTCACTTCCTGTACATTCTGCGGAATGTGTCAGGACTTCTGCGACGAAAAAGCCATTGAACTGACTGCGGATTATCATATGGCAGCCACCGACCACAAAGATCTTATTACGTCGGGCGTTGCGCATATCAGAGTTCCCAAGGGACAGCTCGTCTGCGGAGAAGATTGCGTATACTGCACGCTTTGTGCCAGGAAGTGTCCGGAGGGCGCCATTACCGTCGACAGGACTGAAAAGATATGGTCTGTAGACCATGAAAAATGTACAAAGTGCGGCACCTGCGTATCCGCCTGCCCTAAAAAGGCGCTTTCGTTCGGTGAATAATCAATCTAAATATAAAAATTATTTTTTGGGTCCGGGCATCCCGGGCCCTTTTTTGTTTATGTATTTTAATAGTTTTTTAATACTAAAATACTAATTACAATAGTATAATATAGCTGCTTTAACTGTTTTTATTATAATTGATTTTTTGGAGGTGTTATGCTTTCGAGATTCAGTGTTAAAAGACCATATACTGTCTGGGTGGCCGTAGCCATGGTGCTTGTGCTCGGATACATTTCCCTTACTAATATGACGGCGGATCTGCTCCCGAGTATAGACCTGCCGTATTCGGTCGTCTATACTTCCTATATCGGCGCCAGCCCCGACGAGGTCGAACAGCAGGTTACCAGACCTGTTGAGAGCGCACTTGCCACCGTCAGCAATATCGAAAAGATTTCTTCTGTATCATCCGAAAACGTTTCGATGGTTATACTACAGTTTGCCGACGGTTCGAGCATGGACACCGCCAATCTCGAAATGCGCGAAAAACTCGATATCGCCAAAGCCGCCTGGTCCGAAAAGATCGGTTCGCCGGTCATTATGAATATCAATCCCGATATGCTGCCTGTTATGATAGCCGCCGTCGCTGTAAAAGATCTTTCGGGAGCTGAATTGAACGATTACGTCTCAGGGCGCGTTATAAACCGCCTTGAAAGCCTTGAGGGTGTCGCAAGAGTGACGGAGTCGGGCGGCGTAACGGAAAGCGTAGAAATCGAAATAAACCAGGAAAAACTCAGTCAAAAAAACGACGAAGTAAAGAACGCGCTTGACAAGAAATTCGATGAAGCGAAAAAAGAACTGTCTGACGCGAAAAAAGAAATCAAAGAAGGCATTTCAAAGACCGACGACGGTCTTAAAAAAATAGAATCCACAAAAAAAACTCTTAATGAAAAACACACGGAGCTTGTCAATCAGCTTTCCGACGCCAAATCAAAAGCCGACGACTCGCTCAGCGAAATTGTGGAAACCAAGCTGGAGCTCAACAACAAACTTACAGAGCTTAACACGCAAAAAGCCAATCTGCTCACCAGCAGGGCGCAGCTTGACGATCCCTCCGTCGCCATGCTTATGCCAGAAGACGTGCTGGCGGCGCGTATTGTGGAGCTGGATACGGCTATAGCCCAGATAGACGCTGCAATTTCTCAGATAAACGAAACAATGGAGCAGCTTGACGCGGGAGAGATAGCCGCGAAAGAGGCAAAAGCCGAGCTTGAAAAGCAGGAGGCTCTTTCTTCCTATCAGCTTTACTCCGCGCTTGCCGAGACAGCCGCGGCCGGTTCCGGACTGACCGGCACCAGGTCTCAGCTCGAAGGCGGGCTGACGCAGATTGAAAACAGCGAAAAGACCCTCGAGGAAACCATTGAAAGCACCTACGAAAAGCTGGATCTGACAAAAATGATTACCGGCTCGCTCCTCAGCAGTATTATTACGGCCCAAAACTTTTCCATGCCGGCCGGCTACATAATGGAGGGCGGCTCGGAAGACGTGCTTGTCAGAGTCGGAAACAAGTTTTCCGACACTGACTCAATGGAAGCTCTGACGCTGATGGACCTCGGGTTGGACGACGTTGAGCCGATCAAACTCGGAGAAGTAGCAGATATCCGCGTCACTGACAACTCGGCTGATTTATATGTAAAAATCAACGGCGAGGACGGTATTGTCCTGACCCTCGACAAGCAGACGGGGCATTCCACGGGCGTTGTCTCTGACACTATTCAGGACGGTTTTAAAGCTCTCGAAGAAGAATACGAAGGGCTGGAGTTTACCGTTCTTATGGATCAGGGCATCTATATAGATTACGTTACGCAATCGGTCTTTACCAATCTGCTTTGGGGCGCTCTTTTTGCCGTAATTGTTTTGATTATCTTCCTCAGAAGCGCGAAACCCACCATTATTATAGCCGTCTCAATACCTGTCAGTTTGCTGGCCGCCGTAGCCGCCATGTATTTCAGCGGTATCAGCATTAACATGATTACTCTTTCGGGTCTGGCGCTTTCGGTGGGTATGTTGGTAGACAATTCCATTGTCGTAATAGAAAACATTTACAGGCTTCGTTCCGAGGGAGTGCCTCTGCTCAGAGCCTGTACCGAGGGCGCGAGGCAGGTTGCCGGGGCGATTATTGCTTCCACGCTGACCACTTGTTGCGTATTTTTGCCTATTGTTTTTACTACCGGTCTTACCAGGCAGCTTTTCTCCGATCTCGGACTGACTGTCACATATTCGCTTTTGGCCAGCCTTCTTATAGCGCTGACAGTTGTTCCAGCAATGTCGTCCGGCATTCTGAAAAAAGCTCCCGAAAAGAAAGACCGCTTTTTCCTGTGGCTTCAGAATGCTTACGGGAGACTGTCAGGGGCGCTTCTTAATCACAAATGGATACCGATAGTTCTTTCTGTGGTCCTGCTTTTCGGAAGCGGTTATCTTGCTTATAAAAACGGCAGCTCTTTTATGCCGCAGATGGAAATGACTCAGCTTTCCATAGACGTTACCGTTCCCGAGGGAACTGATTTTGAAAAGCAAAAAGAAATAGGAGATGAAATAACTAAACGGATTCTCACTATAGACGACGTAGTCACTATCGGCACCATGTCGTCAAACGGTTCATCTACGGGCATGTCTCTTGTCAGCATGGGCAGCAGCCGTTCGAATCTATCTTCTTATGTCATTTTAAAAGAAGATAAAAAGCTTTCAAACTCCGAAATATCCCAAAAGATTCTGGATCTGACAGCGGATATGGACTGTGAAGTAAAAGTAGACGCGACTGTATCGGATATGGCTTTGATTTCGGGCGGAAATACGACGGTCAGAATCACCGGTAACGACACCGACGAATTGATTCGTCTCACAAACGAACTTACCGAAAAGCTGCAAACCATCAAAGGCCTCGATAACATTGATAACGGTCTGGACGATTCAAAACTCGAAATAAGAGTTTCTGTCGACAAAGACAAGGCCGCCGGATACAATCTTACCGTGGCGCAGGTATATCAGCAGATCTACGCGAAAATCGGTTCTGCTGTTTCCACGACCACGCTTTCCACTCTGTCAAAGGATTTCAGCGTCTATATCAAAAACTCGGAGAGCGATACATACAGTTACGAAGACCTGACCTCGGCCGACCTTGACGCCACAGACAACGAAGGCGGCAGCGTCGTTGTGAAGCTTTCCGATATAGCTTCGTTTGAAAAGGTTCAGGGGCTTTCGTCAATCAGAAGGACAGAACAAATCAGATCTATGAGCGTGACAGCCGACGTAAAGGACGGTTATAATATCGGCAATATCGGAAATGAAATCCAAAGCAAAATAAACGAGATGGATGTTCCTTCCGGATACAGCGTTACGCTCGCGGGACAAAACGAAACGATAAACGAGGCGCTTTCACAAATGCTTTTAATGGTTGGAATGGCTGTCCTTTTCGTTTATCTTGTTATGGTGGCGCAGTTTCAGTCCCTTAAAATGCCGTTTATCATTATGTTCACAGTGCCTTTCGCGTTTACCGGAGGTTTTTTGGGACTGATTATATGCGGAATGGATCTGAGCGTGGTTTCTATTCTGGGATTTATCGTACTGACAGGCGTTATCGTCAACAACGGTATCGTTCTTGTCGATTATATTAATCAGCTTCGTCTGTCGGGCATGCCAAAACGCGAGGCTATCATAGAGGCCGGAAGAATCAGACTTCGCCCCATTCTTATGACGGCGATAACCACCATTCTGGGTTTGATCATGATGGGAATCGGAGTAGGTATGGGCTCGGAAGTCATACAGCCTATGGCGGTTGTAACCATAGGAGGCATGACTTACGGAACGCTTCTTACACTGCTGATTATTCCCGTAATTTACGATATATTTACAGGGAAAAAGGAATTGAAGTCCAGAAAAGTCGAAGGAGAATAGTTTTGGCGGAAAACGGATTACAAAAGCCCAGTGTAAAAACAGCCGAAAAGGACATGCGTAAAAACAGGTCTGTCAGAGACCGGCTGACCGATGATATCCGCGGGAAAAAAGTTTCCGGCATATATTTCCTTTGCGGAGACGACGGGTATTTACGCAAAAATTTCCGCAGTGCTCTTGTCAATGCCGTTGATTACGGCGACGATATGAATCTTTCTGTTTTCTCAGGAACAGATGTAAATACAAACGATATTATCTCCATCGCATCCACGATTCCTTTTTTTGCCGATAAAAGAGTAGTGGTGGTTGAAAACAGCGGACTGTTTGCTCTATACCGTGGCGCACTCCGCCCGGGAGCGGAAGAGCTCGCTGAATATCTGTCCGAACTTCCCGAATCCACTGTTTTGATTTTTAATGAATCCGAGGTGGACAAAAGATTAAAACCCTACAAAGCCGTTGTTTCCGCAAAAGCGGTCATTGCCGAATTAAATCACAGAACTCCCGGCGAGCTCATCGGGTGGATAGCCAAAAAGCTCTCGGCGAGCGGTTTAAGGATCACCTCTGAAGCCGCTGAGGAACTGATAAACCGCGCCGGTATCGATATGAACACACTTGAAAACGAGATGGAAAAACTCGTAAGCTTCAAGGGTGGAGCCGGAGATATAAGCCTGGCTGATGTTGAAAGCATTTCACAAAAAAAGCTTGACGACGCCATATTTGATATGATGGAAGCGGCTCTTTCGGGCAATCTCAAAAAAGCGCTTGATTATTACGGAGATCTGCTTGCGCTGAGGGAGCCTCCGCTAAAGCTTCTTGTTCTGATGGGACGCCAGTGTTCAAACGTCCTGGCCGTCAAAGACGCGAAAGATTACCTGATCCCCGATGATCAGATAATCAAAAACACCGGTATCTCGCCCAATGCAATTTATCCCATGAAAAAGCTCTCGGCGAGATGCAGCAGAGAAAAGCTCGAAAAGGAAGTCGCATACTGTGTTTCGCTGGACGATTCGATAAAACGAGGCGACATAGAAGAGACCCTCGCTGCGGAGCTGATGCTGATAAGCCTCGCCACATAATATTCATAATCTTTGGTACAACAAAAAAGACCGTCCGATTCAGCCGCGGGACAGTCTTTTTTGTTTGATCTGATGGCGGGATCCGTGACGGTGGATCAGGCCATTTTATTTACAGCAATTGTAAGTCTCGAAATCTTACGAGAAGCGGTATTCTTGTGATAAACGCCTTTTGATGCTGCCTTGCTGATAACGGTGATAGCATCGGTGAGGGCGGCCTTTGCGGCTTCCTTGTCGCCTGCTTCCACAGCGGCATCAACCTTCTTTACGTAAGTCTTAACTTTGGAACGAATTGCTTTGTTGCGATCAGCGTTTCTCTCTGCTACAAGAATTCTCTTTTTTGCTGATTTGATGTTAGCCAATTCTTATTACCTCCATTATTTTTAAGAAGTTTGCGTTTACGAATAACCGGACACGGACGATTCTGTAAACACGCTCAAACATTTTATACTCTTTATATTTGGTTGTCAATCATTTTTGGCTTTTTAATTACTTTTGCTGATTTTTTGAAATACTGCTTGACTTAACATGTTTTACTGTGCTATATTCTATCGGTGCGTTTATGCGCATATGCCGCTCAAACAGGTATAAGTGTCCTTAGGGGCCACCGTAATTGGCGAGACTGAAACAAAGGAGGAAACAAAATGTACGCAATTATTGCTACCGGCGGAAAGCAGTACAAGGTCTCTGAAGGCGACGTCATTCGCGTAGAGAAGCTCGACGTAGAAGAGGGCGCTGCTTACGAATTCAATCAGGTACTTGCAATCAACGACGGAGAACTCACTGTCGGAACGCCCGTTATCGAGGGCGCTGTTGTAAAGGCCACCGCGCTCGGACAGGGCAAGGGCAAAAAGATAATCGTTTACAAGTACAAGAGAAAATCCGGTTATCACAAGAAAAACGGTCACAGACAGCCCTTTACCGCATTCAAGATCGATTCGATCGCAAAATAATCCTTTTGGATTTTCGTTAATTTGATTAGGAGGAAAGTTTTATGGCTCATAAAAAAGGAGTAGGTTCTACAAAGAACGGCAGAGATTCCGAAGCAAAGCGCCTGGGCGCGAAAAGAGCTGACGGACAGTTTGTTTTAGCCGGAAACATCCTTTACAGACAGCGCGGAACCAAGATCCATCCCGGCAACAACGTCGGCCGCGGTGGAGACGACACCCTCTTTGCTCTTGTTGACGGAGTAGTCCGTTACGAAAGAAAGGGCAGAGACAAAAAGCAGGTTTCCGTTTATCCGGAAGACAAATAAATATCGACTCGGCGGCGTAAATTCGCCGCCGTTGTTTTTGTTACGGAATAATACTATGTTCAGTGATTACGCGAAAATATTTGTAAAATCGGGCAAGGGCGGCGACGGTCACGTCAGCTTCCGGAGAGAGCTTTATGTTCCCGACGGCGGACCCGACGGCGGAGACGGCGGCAAGGGCGGAGACGTTATTTTTGTCGTCGACAAAGGTCTAAACACGCTTACCGATTTTAAACACAGGAGAAAATATGTCGCCGAAGACGGCCATGAAGGCGGAAAGAGACGCTGTCACGGCGCTAACGGAGCCGATCTGATAGTAAAAGTACCTGAGGGTACCGTTGTTTCCGACGCTGAAACAGGCAGGATTATCGCCGATATGTCCGGTGACAATTCAAGACAGACTATTTTGTACGGTGGTCGCGGCGGTACGGGCAATATGCACTACGCCACGGCCGTTATGCAGGCTCCGAAATACGCAAAGCCCGGAAAACCCGGGCAGGAGCTCTTTGTTATTCTCGAACTGAAGAGTATAGCGGACGTCGGACTGGTGGGCTACCCTAACGTCGGAAAATCCACGTTCCTGTCAGTGGTTACAAACGCAAGACCGAAGATCGCCAATTATCATTTCACAACGATTTCACCCAATCTCGGTGTAGTGGATTTGGGAAACGGTGAAGGTTTTGTAATAGCCGACATACCCGGACTGATTGACGGAGCCGCGCGAGGAATGGGGCTCGGACATCGTTTTCTGCGCCACATAGAACGTACCAGAATGCTCGTTCATCTGATCGACGCGTCCGGAAGCGAGGGCAGGAACCCCGCTCAGGATTTTGAGAACATTATGCGTGAGCTCGAAGCCTACGATCCAGTCCTTGCGCATCTGCCTCAGATAATCGGCGCGAACAAGATTGACGTCATCCCGCTGGATGAAAGAAAAGAAAGGCTGGCAGGGCTTTCTGCCGCGGCAAAAAAACGCGGTATACCTGTTTATCCCATATCCGCGGTTACAAATGAAGGAATAAAGGAGTTTTTGTACGCAATCAACGAACTTAGAAAGACTCTTCCCGCGGTGCCCGTTGTTTTTGAACCGGACTATGTTTACAAAAAACCTGACGACGATCTGCCTTACGAGGTCTCGACCTCCGAAGCCGGCGTCTATGTTGTAGAGGGCCCGCTTATCGAAAAAATGCTAGGATACACTAATCTCGAAAGTGAAAAAGGATTTGCGTTCTTTCAAAAATTTATTAAAGAACGCGGAATTTCCGACGAACTTAAAGCCCTCGGCATCTCCGAAGGAGACACCGTTCGCATGTACGGTCATGAATTTGAATATTTAGAGGACGAATAAATGACAAGCAAACAAAGAAGCGTTCTTATGAGCCTCGCTTCAAAACTGGAGCCCGTTGCTCACATAGGAAAATCATCCATCACCCCGGAACTGACCGCGTCAGTTTCCGAGGCGATAGAAAAACGCGAGCTGATAAAAATTGACGTTAACAAAAACTGCTTCGACGATCTGAGAGAGCTCGGCAACACACTTGCGGAGCGTACACAAAGTGAACTCGTTCAGGTAATAGGCAGAAAAATCGTACTGTATAAGCCCGCAAAAGATCCAAAGGACAGAAAGATTGAACTCTGATGAAGGTCGGTATATACGGCGGAACCTTTGACCCCGTACACTTCGGACATATAAAACTCGCTGAAAAAGCTGCGTCGCAGTTTGGACTCGGCAGAGTTATTTTTGTGCCGGCGGGAGATCCTTATTTTAAATCAGATAAAAGAACCGTTTCTTTCGGCGCTTTCAGAGCCGAGATGATAAGTCGCGCCATAAAAGACAATCCGCGGTTTTCCCTCTCCGAAATCGAACTCGAAACACCCGGTTTTTCCTACACTTCGGAGACCCTCTGCCGTATTAAAAGAGACAATCCGGACTATGAACTGTTTTTCATCGTTGGAGCGGACGCTTTTATCGCCATTGACACCTGGCACGACCCGAAAACGATTTTTAAAGAAGCGGCTGTTATCGTCGCGAAAAGAGACGATCAGATTGAAGAAGACCTGCTGAATGAAAAAATTGCAAGCCTTCGCGAAGAATTTGGCGCGGATATAAGACTCCTATCTTGGAAGGGCAGGAGAGTATCTTCATCGGATATCAGAAACGCCGTAGCGGCAGGAGAGTACTCCTTTGACGCGCCAAAAGCCGTCAGGGCTTTTATCGAAAAAGCCGGTCTGTATTTGCCGCAGCCGTCTGTTTCACAGATTAAATACAGCCTGAAATACCTTCTAAAACCGTTGAGATACAAACATTCTCTCGGTGTGGCGGAAATTTCCGAAAAACTGGCGGTGCGACACGAATATCAGGATCCGAAAAAAGCATATCTTGCCGGACTGCTGCATGACTGCGGAAAGCCCTTTGCTGACGCGCTTTCCCACGCAGCTGTCGGAGCCGGGGTGGCCCGCAGACATTTTGGCATCGATGATGAAGAAGTCCTTTCTGCAATCAGGTGTCACACCATCGGCAGAGAAGGGATGTCTCTGCTCGATAAAATAGTCTTCGTTGCAGATTTGATCGAGCCCGGCAGAAGTGGTTTTCCGGAAATTGAATCCATCAGAAAGGCTGCTTTTGAGGATATAGACAGAGCGCTTCTTATGTGCATGGAAAGCACGAGGAATTATCTCAAATCACAGGGACGCTCGATTGACGAAGAGTCAGTAAAAGTATATACTTATTACCGTAATTTACTATCGGAGGAAAAGGATTGAAAGACATCAAAAAAATGCTCGATATTGCCTGCGAGGCGCTCGAAGAAAAGAAGGCTGATGACATCAGTGTCATCGACATCTCAAAGATATCCGTGCTGGCCGATTATTACGTCATCACCGGAGGCGACAACGTCAATCACGTTCACGCTCTTGTTGACAATGTAGAAGAGAAGCTTGGCCGCGCCGGATTTTCGCCTCGCTCCACCGAAGGCTACCGTGAGGCAAAGTGGGTGCTCCTCGATTACGGCGATATTATCATCAATGTTTTTTCCAAAGAGGACCGGAGATTCTACGATCTTGAAAGAATATGGAAGGACGGCGTTTTTGTTGACAGAAAGCCCACTTCCTGATTGACTTATGGCAGCAAGAAACAAAAAACGAAGAAAGAAGCTTTCTTTCGGAATAATTGTTTTTTCTTTTACTTTTATTTACCTTGTTATTCATATTCTGATGTATGTGTTTACCGAAAAGACATCAATATATGAAGTCGGCAGGGTAACTTCTTTTGACGCGGACAAAACCTTTACGGGTCTTATAGTGCGCGATGAAACGGTTTATACCGCCGAGTATCAGGGACTTGTCAATTATTATCTTGGCGCCGGCGGAAAAACGGCAGTGGACGACGTGATCTATTCCATTGACGAAACCGGAGAATTCAACGACCTCTTATCATCGGAAACGGGCGTCAGCGGCCTTGGCAGTGAACAGCTTGCAGTGATTACCGGCGATCTGGCTCTGTTTTCCATGAATTACAACAGTAATTCCTTCTCTGATGTATACACGCTAAAATCCGACATTTCCAGCCGTCTGGTCAGCTTTCTGGATATTTCCTCCGAAGAGGCTGTCGCTGCGCTCGGGCTGGACGCCAGATACTTTCACACCTACAAATCAGACGCCTCTGCCGTGGTGGAATATTACCATGACGGATACGAAGACTTTGATGCCGCCAGCGCCAGGGCGGAGGATTTTTCCGGAGATTCCTACCAGAAAACCCTCCTTAAAAACGGCATGCGTGTAGACGCCGGCGAGTTCGTTTACAAGACTATTAATTCAGAGCAATGGTCAATTCTGTTCAGGCTGGAAGATGCTGACGCAGAAGCCTACAAAGACTCAAAACGCCTCAACGTCAGATTTGACGATATTGATGCCGAAACGATAGTCCTCTTTGAGGAGATTACCGGCGCAGACGGCGGCATTTACGGAAAGATTACGCTTACAAAGTATATGATCAGATACGCAGACTCGCGTTTTCTTGCCTTTACTGTACTCGGTGAGGCTCCAAAAGGTTACAAAATCCCCAACACTGCCATTGCTGCCCGTGATTATTATGCCATTCCCGTCGATTATGTCGCAAAAGGGGGAAACACTCAGACCGAAGGATTTTTTGTGGCGACTGTTTCCACGAGCGGCGAATCGGTCAGCTTTGAACCTACCGGCATTGCCTACAGAGATGATAACTATGTCTATATTAATAAAGATGAAATAGCTCTCGGCAGCGTTATAATAATGCCGGACAGCGAAGAAAGGTGCGCTGTTTCCGCTACGGCTTCGCTCCCCGGTGTTTACAGGGTCAATCAGGGTTATGCCTCGTTCTGCATAATAGAAGAGCTCGACAAAAATTCCGAATATACTATTGTAAGCAGCACAACAGCAAAGGGTATAACCGAATACGACCGGATTTTCCTGAGTGCCGAAAAGGCGGCCGACGGTCAAAAAATTTATTGATAAGTGATTGACAACACCGGTGTTTTTTTGGATAATAACAATGTTGTAAAGATATAAATTCAAACGATGCAAGAGGTATAATCATGGCTAATATTTTCAAAAAGATTTCTAATTCCCTGAGACTTGACGACGACGAAGATTTTGACGACGATGAGTTCGAGCCCGATGAGGATTTTGACGATCTCGACTACCGTGAAGAGCCTAAAAAGGCTTCCCCTAAGCCCGTTTCCAAAAAATACGAATCAGAACTAAGCCTGGATGATGACGAAGACCCCGAGCCAAAGCCCGTTCCCAGAAAGGTCTTCAGAACTTCCCGCAGGGGCAGCTATGCGCCCGTAAATGCAGGAGCAGCCATGGAAGTATGCATGATAAAACCCACCAACATGGAGGATTCCCGTGAAATCAGCGACATCCTCTGCAGCGGCAGAGCCGTGGTGATTAATATGGAGGGCGTAAATCTGGATTTGTCCCAGCGCATTATCGACTTTGTCAGCGGTTCTGTCTGGGCCATAAAAGGAAAGCTCCAGACCATATCCGCCTACATATTCATCGTCACTCCAAAGAATATAGATCTTACAGGAGATTTCACCGGTTCTGTAGGCGGCGGCAGCGATACCGTCAGTTACAACATCTGATATGGCATGATTTTCAGACACTTAAAAACTGTTTATAGCTTTTGCTATAGCAGTTTTTCTATTTGAGAGCATGAAAAAGATATTAGTCCCCATAACTTCATTAATTCTTTTAACAGGCTTTGACCAGCTTACAAAATACCTTGCGAGGCACTTTCTTCCAGCTTCGCCAAAGGTTCTGATAGACGGCGTTTTTGAGCTTCGCCTGACATTTAACACAGGAGCTGCTTTCGGCATTCTGAAAGGCATGAACTGGCTGTTCTATGTTTTCGCCGCTATTGTGCTGGCAGCTATTGTATATTTTTACAAAAAATACTCAAACTATCCAAAGCTCAAAGTCATCAGGATTCTTATGATCTTTATTTCTTCCGGAATTATCGGAAATCTTATAGACCGCATTTTTATCGGCAGCGTGACGGACTTTTTCTATATTTCACTCATTGATTTTCCTATTTTTAATGTAGCGGATATCTATATTTCCTGGTCCATGGTTCTGCTTGTGATTTTGCTCATTTTCAAATTTAAAGAAAGTGATTTTAACGGACCGGGCTGATTGTATGGCGACAAAAACCTTTTTTGTGGATAAAGACGATGCTGATTGCCGGCTGGACAGGTATCTGTCCGACAATCTCGAATCTTTGTCGCGCTCATATATTCAAAAGCTGATAACAGACGGCCACGTCCTGGTCGGCGGTCTGCCCCGAAAATCCAATTACAGATTAACAGGCGGAGATATAATTACTGCGCAGATACCTGATCCGGAGCCTTATGACGTAAAGCCGGAAAACATACCCCTCGATATATTATACGAGGATGAAGACCTGATTTTCATTGACAAGCCAAAGGGTATGGTGGTACATCCGGGCGCGGGTCACGAGACCGGAACCGTGGTAAATGCGCTTTTATACCACTGCGGAGATTCTCTGTCCGGAATAAACGGCATAATGAGGCCGGGAATTGTGCATCGCATAGACAAGGACACCTCCGGAGTGATTGTCTGCTGCAAAAATGATAACGCTCACAGAGCCGTTGCCGATCAGCTCGCGCGGCACAGCGTCAGCAGAAAGTATTTTGCAATTTGCAACGGCGTAATTGACGCTGACGGCACAGTAGATGCGCCCATCGCCAGAAACAGGAACAACAGACTCAAAATGTCGGTAAGCGACGGCGGCAGAAGAGCCGTGACTCACTACAGAGTTTTGGAAATATTTAATAAATATACCCATATCGAATGCTGTCTCGAAACCGGCAGAACGCATCAGATTCGTGTGCATATGGACTATATTCATCATCCCCTGCTCGGAGATGAGCTGTATGGCAATATTCCATCAGCTTTTAAAACATCCGGGCAGATGCTTCATGCCGGGGTTTTGGGGCTCGTCCACCCTACGTCCGGAGAGTATCTTGAGATTATTTCACCTTTACCGAATTATTTTAAGAATATTTTGAAATCATTGAAAAACCGTTAGTTAAGATTTATAATAAATTGTTTTTATTAGTTTATTAAACAGAGGGCTTTTATGAAAGACAATCTGATAATCACAATCGGCAGGGAATTCGGCAGCGGCGGAAGAGCAATCGGACAGATGGTCGCCGAAAAGCTCGGTATCGCTTTTTACGACAAAGAGCTGATAGCTATGGCGGCGGACGACAGCGGTCTTTCAAAAGAAATCATCGAAAGCAACGATGAAAAACCGTTTAATTCATTCTTTTATTCGCTGGCTATGGACGCGAGAAGCGCTTTTGGCCAGACGGAAACCTCAATTAATCAAAAAGCGTTTCTGGCTCAGTTTAATATAATAAAAAAACTCGCGAAAGAAGGTCCTTGCGTCATAGTCGGGCGCTGCGCGGATTACGCTCTGTCCGATCACGAAAATCTTATCAGCATATTCATTACCGCCGATATGGAAGAAAAGATCAGTATCGTTTCGTCGCTTCGCGGTATCTCCAAAGACAAGGCGCTGGATCTTATTCAGAAGACAAACAAAAAACGCGCCAATTATTACAATTATTACACCAATCGCGCCTGGGGAGCCTCGGGCAATTACGACTTGTGCATAAACAGCTCGCGCACCGGCTATGACGGAGCGGCGGAGCTGATTATCAAATACTCCCAAATCAAAGAAAAGCTTTTGGAAATCAACTAAGCGGAAAGGAAGAAATTATGGGAAAGTATTTCGGAACAGACGGTTTCAGAGGTGAAGCCGGAAAAGTACTCACCGCGGAACACGCCTTCAAGACAGGCAGGTATCTCGGATGGTATTTCAAAGGAATGCACACCGATGAGAAAGCCAAAATCGTTATCGGGAAAGACACCAGAAGGTCTTCTTACATGTATGAAAACGCGCTTGCGGCAGGAATTGTCTCCAGCGGAGCGGACGCCTATCTGCTCCATGTCACGACCACTCCCTGCGTCAGCTATATTACCCGTACTGAAGGCTTTGACTGCGGCGTTATGATTTCCGCCAGTCACAATCCTTTCTATGACAACGGCATAAAGCTCATGAACGGCGACGGCGAAAAGATGGACGACGAGCTTCAGGACAAAGTTGAAGCCTGGATAGACGGCGACCCCGCCGAGCTTCCTTTTGCTACCGGAGACGCCATAGGCACAACTATTGACTATTATGCCGGCAGGAACCGCTATATCGGTTATCTTTCTCAGATACCTACAAAATCCTTCGAAAACTGCAAGGTCGCTCTGGACTGTGCCAACGGTTCTTCGTGGATGATTGCGCCCGCTACATTTAACGCGCTCGGCGCCAAAGTCTTCACCATCAATACCCAGCCCGACGGCCTGAATATCAACAAAGACGCCGGCTCAACCCATATTGAAGGGCTTTGCAAATATGTTGTCAGCTCCGGTGCCCAGGTCGGTTTTGCCTTTGACGGCGATGCCGACAGATGTCTCGCAGTAGACGAGAACGGCGATGTGGTAAACGGCGACAAAATCATGTATATTGCCGCAAAGTATTTCAAATCAAAAGGACAGCTTCCTTCTAATACCGTTGTGACTACGGTTATGTCAAACTTCGGCCTTTACAAGGCTCTTGACAAAGCAAGCATCTCCTATGACAAGACCAAAGTCGGCGACCGTTACGTCTATGAAGACATGAAGGCTTACAACCACCTTATCGGAGGCGAGCAGTCCGGACACGTAATATTCCGCAAATTTGCCCGCACCGGCGACGGCATCCTCACGGCGCTTATGGTTATGAGCATTATGGTCGAGACGCAACTTCCTCTCAGCGTGCTTGCCGCTGACGTAACCATGTATCCTCAGGTGCTTAAAAATGTTGTTGTTGACGACAAAGACGGCACGCTCGACGATCCCGCCGTCCAGAAAGCGGTTTCCGACTGCACTGATGCTCTCGGCGACAACGGCCGTGTGCTTCTTCGCAAGAGCGGCACTGAGCCGGTTCTCCGCGTAATGTCTGAAGCCGGTTCCGACGAGGAATGCGAAAAGCAGGTCAATTACATCATCGACGCCATGAAGCGTTCGGGACATCTTATTGAGGTGAGAAAATAATGAAGCTTACTATTAATGATCTTTATGATTTGACCCACACCATCGCGGGCGATTATCTAAAAGGATTTACCTATCCCTGGGAAGCGCTTGCCGGAATAAAAGAGCTGATTATCGAGCTTGGAAAAAAGCTCCCCGCAGACGAATTTGACAATCCCTCAGAGAATGTCTGGATTGCGAAAGACGCCACCGTATTTTCCAGCGCGTATATCGCGGGTCCCTGCATCATCGGACACGGAACCGAGGTTCGTCAGTGTGCGTTCGTACGCGGCAGCGCCCTGGTCGGCGACAACTGCGTAGTGGGCAATTCCACCGAGCTCAAAAACGTCATCCTGTTTGATAATGTTCAGGTTCCCCATTACAACTATGTTGGCGATTCTATTCTGGGATACAAGGCTCACATGGGCGCCGGATCTATCACCAGCAACGTAAAGAGCGACAAAAAGAACGTTGTTATTCACAACGAGGGCGAGGAAATCCCCACCGAACGCAAAAAAGTCGGCGCTATGCTGGGCGACAACGTAGAAGTGGGCTGCAACAGCGTTCTCAACCCCGGCACCGTAATCGGCAGGAATTCAAACGTTTATCCTGTATCGTGCGTGCGCGGCGTTATTCCCGAGGGCTGCGTGTACAAAGGCAAGGCCAACATCGTAATCAAAATCAACTAAAAAAATTTTAAATTTTTTTAAAGTTGTCCGCTTTTGTCACAAAGTTTTGTGATATAGTATAAGAGTCAGGAAGGTCGAAAAAATATCGGCCTTCCGTTTTGTTTCAGCAAAACGCCTCAAGGGGGCGTTATTTTTATGGAAAAGAGGTGCCAAAATGAAAGAAAAAATGCTGAAAAACCGCAAAAACAAAGGGTTTGGCGGAGGTTTTACCCTGTCGGAGCTGCTCGTATGCGTTGCGATAGTGGCTGTTTTGACTCTTATAGCTGTTCCGGTGCTCGGAAAACAGCTTGAGAGCGGGAGAGAAGAGGCTGATATCTCAAATCTGCGAAGCGCAAAATCAGCCGTAACCAGGCTTCTGCTCACAGCTGTCGCGACGCCAGGCAAGCTGTATTTTGACGCGTCAAACGGCTCTTTATCAGATACTGCCGACGATATCAAAGCTTACGGTCAGGGTACAGAGACAGACGGAGGCTGTGAAGACTTTGTTATTGCCGGGGCGTCTGATAATACGGTCAATACCGTCTACACATCATCAAGCGATGCAAAAGGCAAGATAATCGAAGTAACGATTAACGAAGACTCTTTTGACCTGAGCTGGATCAACGCAGGGGATAATGGAGGCGCAGATTCCGGAACGTCTGCCCCGGCTTTGCCCGTGACTCCTTATTTGTCTGTATCAGGCGAAATACCGTCAAACGGCTTTTACTACAAGATGTCAGAAGATTCCGGAGCCGTAGAGACAGTATACGGCAAAGCCCTGATAATAAAGACAGGAGCGGATTTCCCTGTGCCGGCTTCAGGCGACGTATATGAATTCGGAGAATATGTCTATATGTTCAATAAGAAACGCGGAGAAATGTCAAACGGAGGTACGCCGGCTGTCAATCCGGTTATTACGAATATTAACGATGAAAGTCTTAATGGATGGTGCCTGATGACCAATAAAAGAACAATGGTTTCCGGGTATTCAAGTGAAGGTATAATCAATAACACCGCCTCGCTTGCTGTTTATGAAACACCACTTAGCAGTATCGCGGGAAAAGACGTGGTAAACGCGGATTACCTGTTCTATCAAAACTCAAACCTGACGACGGCTCCGCCGCTGCCTCTGTCAATAAAGAGCGCCAAAAACGCTTTCTGCGACTGCATAAATCTCAGGAAATGCGAATATGAGCTGCCTGTAGTCAGTGACAAGATGTTCAGAAACTGCCCATTGCTCGAGGGCGTCTTACTGACAGAAAGAATAACAAGCATAGGTCAGAATGCGTTTTATGGCTGCATATCGATAGAAAGCATTTATATTCCTGATAGCGTAACTACGATAAAAGCATTCCCGTTCGGAAGCTGCAGCGTGGACATAGTTTTGAATATGGGACACTCGGGTGTACAGTCAGGCTTTAATTCTAAATGGAATAAGCTGGACGGAAAGAATACAGCGACGAGCGTAATAAACAATATTATCTGGAATTACGGAAAATAACGTGTTTTGGCCAAAAACCGCTTGACGGGGGAAAAGGAGTATATTATACTCTTTTTCGGTACTAACTATTCGTTAAAGTGTTCTTTCGCGAATAGTTTGATATTGAAAAGACTACTGCTGTTTTGCCGAAAATGCTTTTATTTTCCGGCCTTTGCAGACTTTTAATCATCAATATGAATTGCACACTTCCGGTCAGGGGTAATAACAAATGAAACTTCAACAGGTAATGAGCCGCGTCCGAAAGGCTCTCGATGATTATCACATGATTTCCGACGGTGACCGCATCGCCGTCGGAATTTCCGGCGGCAAGGATTCGCTGACCCTTTTATACGCTTTAAGCGAATTAAAAGCCTATTATCCTATCCGTTTTGAGCTGGAGGCAATCACTGTGGATCTGGGCTTCAAAAATATGCCCTCTATTTTGCCCGTAGAGGCGTTCTGCAGGGAATTAGGGGTTAACTATACCCTCGTGCCTTCGGACATCGCAGAAATCGTTTTTGACGTTCGTAAGGAATCAAATCCCTGCGCACTCTGTGCAAAGATGCGCAAAGGCGCCCTGAACACCAAAGCAAAGGAACTTGGCTGCAACAAAATCGCCTACGCCCACCACATGGATGATATTGTCGAGACCTTTATAATGTCGCTTATATTCGAAGGCAGGCTTCACACATTTTCGCCGGTCACGTATCTGGACCGTATGGATCTGACGCTGATCAGGCCGTTGATTTATATGCATGAGGCCGACGTAATCGGATTTGAGAACAAATATTCGCTTCCGGTATTCAAGAGTCCGTGCCCGGCCGATGGATACACTAAACGCGAATACGCCTCAGAGGTCTTAAAACGCCTCAATTCCGAAAATCCCGGTATTAAGCAAAGAATATTCACCGCTATCCAGAACGGGCATATAAACGGCTTTAAGAGCCTTTCAGACATATCTGGAGGTGACTGAACATGGCAGGCAGAGCTTATCACGAACAGATAGACATGTTGAATACCATTAAGCTAAGGGAGCTGTCCGATGCTCTCCCGCCCTTTGTCAGGCAATTTTTCAGAGGAATCGAGCAGAACACATCCTCCCGCACGAGGATTGCCTATGCATACGATCTGCACGTCTTCTTTGACTTTCTGGTCCGGAATCACAAAGCCTTTAAGGGAAAAGAATTTGCTGACATAAAGGTCACCGATCTGGACGAGGTAAAAGCAGTCGATATAGAGGACTATATGGACTATCTCAAATTCTACCACATGGAAGATGGCAGCGCCCCCGAGCGCATAAACCAGGAGCGTGGCATTATCCGCAAAGTGGCTTCATTAAAAACCTTTTATAATTATTTCTTCAAAAAAGAAATGATTACCACCAATCCTGCCGCGCTCGTTTCACTGCCAAAGCTGCACCAGAAGGAAATCATAAGGCTGGATATAGATGAGGTGGCGCTGCTGCTGGACAGCGTCGAATCCGGAGACAAGCTGACAAAACAGCAAAAAGCTTTTCATGAAAAAACAAAGGTGCGTGATCTGGCGATGATATCTCTCCTGCTGGGCACCGGAATCCGCGTGTCAGAGCTCGTAGGGCTGAACCTCGGCGATGTGGACTTTAAAAACGCCGGCATCCACATTCACAGAAAAGGCGGCAAGGAAGTAATAGTCTATTTCAGTGACGAGGTGGCTGAACCTCTTATGCTCTACTGCGAAGAGCGCAAAAAGGAAATGCCTGAAAGCGGACACGAGGACGCCCTGTTCCTGTCACTCCAGAAAAAAAGGATGGGCGTACGATCTGTGGAAAACCTCGTGAAGAAGTATTCGAGAACGGTTACTACATTAAAGAATATAACTCCGCACAAGCTGCGCTCTACATACGGAACCAATCTGTACCGTGAAACCGGTGACATATATCTGGTGGCCGATGTCCTGGGGCATGCCGATGTCAATACTACCAAAAAACACTACGCCGCCCTCGAGGAAGACAGACGACGCAGTGCCAGGAATGCCGTAAAGCTGAGGGATAATGACGATAAATAAAAGTCACTTATAATAATAAACCGAAATATAACTGTCCGATGAAAGGGCTCTGTCGTTTTCGATACCATTGAGGCGGCGGAGCTCTTCTATGTAAGATCTGATCTCGACGCCGTCCGGGCAGTAACGATCTGCTATGCTCCAGAGGGAATCTCCGCTCCTGAGCTGAACCGAAGTATAATACCTGGTCTTCTGACCTACGGAGGCGGCCGCTACATTGCGGCGGATGATGACACCGCCGAAAATAACAGCGAATATGATAATCGCCAGTATAATAACTCTGATAATAATTCTTCTCTTCGCTGTCATCTTTGTACCTCCGATAATTTTGCGAACAAATATTCCAAACGGATGTTTGAATTGATTATAATCAGCGAACAGACGTTTGTCAACAATTTTTTTAAAAAAATCGAACAAATTTTTGCAAACAAACGTTTACAACCCGGAAAACATCTGATATACTGTATCTGTCATTAATAGGTAATTGATAGTTATAACAGGAGGTAAAGCAATGCCCAGAACACATTCCGATGAAAAAGAAAATCTCATACTCTCTTATATAAAGAACGAGATTCGTACAAAGGGTTATCCGCCGTCAATCCGCGAGATCTGCAAGGCTGTAGGTCTCAAATCCACATCTTCCGTTTTCGGTTATCTCAGATCTCTTGAGTCAAAGGGTCTTATAGAATGCGGATCCAATAAAAACCGCGCCATTACGCTAAAAGACGATGAATTCAATCTCCAGAACCGCGAAATAGTCAATATTCCCATAGTCGGCAGCGTGGCCGCCGGAGAGCCCATCCTCGCAGAGCAGAACATCACCGATTATTTCGCAATGCCCGCTTCTCTTCTGCCTGCCTCGGGCGGAAAGGATCTGTTTATGCTGGGCGTAAAGGGCGAGAGCATGATCGATATGGGCATCTTTGATGGAGATAGCGTCATCTGTGCTCAGACGAGCACCGCCAATAACGGTGAGGTCGTGGTGGCGCTGGTGGATGATTCCGCCACCGTAAAGCGCTTTTATAAAGAAAGCGACCATATCCGCCTTCAGCCCGAAAACGAAACTATGGATCCGATTATAGTCGATGATTGCCAGATTCTCGGAAAGGTTCTGGGACTTGTAAGGCTGAACATTCACTGATTGCACTCTTATACGCTCAGACAGGGGGACGGTTCTCGTCCTCCTTTTTCATGCCCGCCCGCGCAGCGCATATTAAAATTTTTTTCGCATTTAAGACATTAGCAAGAAGATTGCAGACAAAGCGATGTCCGAAGATGTCGGGCGTAGACAAGCGTGTCGGAGCCCAGACAGCTTCGATGACATCGCCAAGGCAAGCTTCGCAGCGTATATGTCCGATGCGAACAAAAATTTCTAATTGCGCGACGAGCTGGGCGGGCTGCTGGTAGGGGGATAACAAAAAGGGACCGTCACCCTGTGCTGGCATTTCGGAGACTAAAAAAAGACAGGGGATTTCCCTGTCTTTATAAGATGCTGTCAGATTATAAGGAATGAACTATGTACTCGTGAACGTCCTCTGGAATATTGGAAATGTCTTCGGAAACGCTGAGGACGAACCTGAGACCGAACTTCTCTCCGAGCTTTCCGAGATCCAGAACCGCCTGCGAAATCTCTTCGGCGGAAAGATGCGACAGCTTTAAAAAACTGTCAAGATAAACTATCTCAAGATCGTGATCCTGTGAAATAATACCGCCGATAAATCCCATAAAAGCCTCATATGAATGAACCGGATACTCAAAAAGATTTATCAGCCTGATATTCCTGTTTAATTCATACATGTGCTTTGTGCTCTTGTCGATGTAGACTATCGAACCGTGAGCGGTTTTGACGGATTCATTGGCGGTATCAAGAAGTAATTTTGTTTTTCCTTTGCCTTTTTCACCGGCAATTATCTGAACCATGGCACTCACCTCCGTGTGTTATTTCCGAGTTAATTATAATATATAGATACTGTTTCCACAAGACAATAAAAGATTAAAACAGCAGGATGCCCACGTCTAAAAATCCGCATCGCGGCTGCGCCGCTGCAATCCGATATTCAGCACTACACCCATTCCGATAAACAGACTGAAAACAGAGCTGACTCCGGCGCTCATAAACGGCAGCGGCAGTCCCGTATTGGGAAGCAGACCTGTTGCGACGCCGATATTGACAAAAGTCTGGAAAGCAATCAGACAGCCCATGCCGACTGCTATTATCCTGCCGCCCATATCCTTTGCTCTCATTCCTATTTTGAAACATTCGATTACAAGCAGGCTGATAAGCACAAGAACAACCATACTGCCTACAAAACCGAGCTCCTCTCCCACTACCGAAAAGATAAAATCAGAGTTTTCTTCTGAAAGGAAATTTCCGTTTTTGACAGATTCAAAACTGGTAGTGTTCAGACCTTTTCCGTAAAGCTGCCCGGACGAGATGGCCAGAACGGAATTGTCCTGCTGCGTGGTCAGACCGCTGGCGGAATAATCGGAAGGAAAAAGCCAGGACAATATCCTGTTCCTTTGATATTCCTGAAGAATCAGCCCCTTTGAAAGCAGAAAGATAAACACGGCAAAGGAAGGAACAGCTACGCCCAGCGCCCCCAGTATCCATTTGTAGCTGAGCTTTGCCACATAAAGCATACAAAGGAATACAAATACATTTACGAGCGTAGTGGAAAGGTCAGGCTCCAGCAGTATCATAAGAGCCGGTGCGGCAAAAAGTCCCAGTGCACCGAAAAGATATAGCGGCTTATTCAGCTTTTCTCTGAAATAATGAAAATAACTTGCAAAAACAATTATCAATCCTATCTTTGCAAATTCCGAGGGCTGAATACGTATTCCGGCTATATCTACCCAGCGCGTCGCGTAATTAATGGTTTTTCCGAATACCAGCACAGCGCCAAGCAGTGCCATAACAACGATATAGATTATCGGGGCCAGTTTGAAATAAATATGATAGTCAAGGAGCGACAGCCCTATCATAAAAACCGCGCCGGTAATAATGCCTATAAGCTGCTTCTGGAGATTCGCGTCCTTGTCGGGGTCGTTTATCATTGCGCTTGTAAGCACCAGATAGCCTAAGGTGCATATTGCGGCTATCAGAAAAACGAGTTTGAAATTGTATCTTCTGAGCCTGTACTCAGATAGCCCCATCAGCTTCATTTTGGCCTCCGTCAGTCAATTATCAGCGCGTTACTGGCCTTTGAAGCGCCTCTCGCAAGAATATCATCCAGCGTGAGCTTTCCGTAATAAAAATCATATACATCGCTTGTTATCTTTACGGAGTTGGACGCCGAATATCCGAAAATAATGGTGGTCGCAACTCCGATTTCGGGATTGTTATAAGGAGCGTAGGATATAAAATTGGCGTGGTTCGGACGCAGCTTGTTCTCTTCGGCTGTGCCGGTCTTGCCCGCTATTTCAACGTCGCAGGTGATGTTTTTCTTTGTACCGGAATTATCCGTGGCAACGGCTCTCATACCTGCATGAATCGAATTCCACGTGCCTTTTTGAAGTTCACTCTTTCCTGACAGCACAGGCTCGGGATCCTCGAGCAGAGCGCCGTCGGAATCCGTTATCTTGTCAATAAGAGTAAGGTCGTAAATGTCTCCGCCGTTTGCGAGTGTGGCCAGATACCTCGCAAGCTGAACATTGGAAAATACGTTGGTTCCCTGACCTATGGCAGAGGGAATGGGAGCCTCGTCGGAAATATGCGGTTCGTTTTCGTTAAGCTGAATGCCGGTCTTGCTGCCAAGGCCAAGCCTTGTGGCGTATTCATCCAAAACGGAAAGACCCTTCGGTTCATTATAAGCCTCTTCGCCCTTGCTGTTTGTTGCCAGCGAAAGTCTCCAGCCCATTTCAGAGAAGAAATAGTTGCAGGACTGCGCAATGGCCCCGATAATATTCAGCTTTCCGTGAGATTCGTGATATGTCGTATAGTATGAACAGGCGAGACTCAGTCCCTGCTTTGTGAATATACCCTGGGTGTCGATAATCTCATCGGAAGTGACAACGCCTTCCTCGAGGGCCGCCGCCGTAGTAACGAGCTTGAAAACGGAGCCGGGCGCCTTCTGTGCCTGAGTGGCAGTATTGTAAAGGGGCGAACTGAGGTCATTAACCAGCTGCCTGTAATAAGCAGCGTCAATGGAACCTGACAGTCTGTTGTTGTCGTAGCTGGGATAGGAAACACAGGCCAGAACATCGCCGGTATATATGTCAACAATCGTAACAGCTGCGGAACAGGGGTCCATGGCAAGCTGCGCGGGCGTAATCTCGAGCGAAGAAATCTTTGCCTTCATAAATTCATAAGCGGCGCTGCCGTTTCCGCTCCTGAGACTCGAAACAGCCTTTTCGTCGCGTTCCAGAATACCCTGATCAAAAAGTGCCAGACAAATATCGTTTCCGGAAATTTTTCGGTTGTAAACAAGATATTTATAAATGCGCTTTGTGAAGGTATCGCTCTCCTTCAAAAGCCCGATGGTTCTGTCCACAAGCGAGTTATAGGTTTGCTCCGCTCCCACGTATTTGTCACTCAAATCAAGCTTTGAGACATCTACCCAGCCATTTTCCAGAGCGTATTTCAAAAACTCCTCGAGGCTGATGGTTTCATCGGTCTTGTAGGCTTTGTAAACCTCGTTGTTTTTATCCACTTTATCTTTTATCAGATATCCTGACTGGAGCAAAGCGTCATAGGTCAGACTGAAATATGACTTTGCAAAGTTTTCCTCCCCGTCTTCTACCTGACCGCCGAGATCTTTGTAGGCGGTGGGATTATCCGACAAAAGCTCATCGCGAATAAAGGAGTAGACCTCATCCTGACCGCTCAGATACGCTTCGTAGATGCGCTTTTCGGCATCGCCGGCGGTTTCATCAGAAAAACCGTTCATATTGAGAATATTGTTGTTTATCATCTGAAAATAAACTTCGTAGATGGAAAGGCGGCGCTTGGCAGCCGCGGTTCCCGCAGCGTTATAAACCTTTGAATTATCAAGTTTATCTATAATAATTCCAGCCAGATGCTGTTCTATCAGATGATATATTCCTTTTTGAAGATCAGCATCGATAGTCAGATAGACATCGCTTCCTGTCTTGGAGTCAGTCTCATCGGTTATCTCAAGGATGCGTCCGAGACTGTCCAGATACATGGTTCGGCTGCCCTTTTCGCCCTGGAGATATTCTTCCATAGAAGCCTCAATGCCTGTTTTTCCAACTATGTCGCCCGCGGCGTATTTTTCCTCTCCTGAGGGAGCGTCTTTATTCAGACTGTCGAGATCCTCGGCACTGGCGATACCGGTATATCCGAGAATATGAGCATAATAAACGCCGTCCGGATAAACACGTTTGTAGTCCTCTTCTATGTCAACGCCGGAAAACTCACCTCCGCGCTCGAGAACTTCCGTCATGGTCTCTCTGGAAACGTCTTTTGAAATCACGACAGATTTGTATCGCTGATATGCGTTTGATGCCAGCAGATATCTGATATTGATAACTCTCAGCGCGTCGGCACGCGAAATATCATATGTGCCATCGCTTTCGCGGCTTCCGTATCTGCCGACGCCGTATCTCTCATAAAGCAGCTCATACAGCCCGTTTGCGGACAGATTTATATCACATTTTTCGTCATCGATAACTTCCTGTACGGAGTGCTTTCCATATACATCGCGCAGCAGGCGCCTGACCTCGGACTCTCCGGCGGAATAAGTCATCGTGCCCTTTTCGTCTATATAAAGCGGCAGAGGCGTCACTACGCTCTCGGAATGCCTGTCAATAATCTTCAGAAGCTCTAAGATCATCAGATTCTTCTGATAGCCGTTGTATTCTCCGCTGTCTTTGAGCGTAACGGAATAAACCAGCTCGTTATAGGCCAGCAGCTTTCCGTTTCTGTCATAAATATTGCCTCGTGTGGGCGGCAGGGAGATGGTGCGAAGCGTTTTTTGCTCCAGATACTTTTCCTGAGCCTCTTTTCCGTTTACTATCTGCAGATTGTAAAGATGAACTGTAAGAATTATAAAGAAAGCGACAAAAATCAGACCTATCACGAACAGCCGCGAGGTAACAAATTCTTTTATTTTATTCCCGATTATTTCAAGAATTTCTTTAAACAAATTTCTTCGCCTTCTTCTTTTCTGTCTTTTCGAGCCACTCACTGAGAGCTTTGACAGGTTTGTATAAAATCAGCACCAAAAGCAGTGTGTAAACCATTTCGGGCAGAATGATTTTTTTGAGGTAATATCCGAAACCGGAAGCGCCCTTCAGAAGAAAACCGGTCAGGAATACATATATATTGAATATAAAATCACTCATCAGACCGAGCAGCACGACCGGCAGGGAGGATTCCATATAAAAGAGTCCTCCGATAATGCCGTTTCCATAGCCTATAGCCATATAAATCAGTGCATAATACCCTATCCGGGCCCCGAAGAAAAAATCTGTGAGCAGGCCGGAGGCAAAGCCTATCAGCATACCGTCAAGCTTTCCTCGTATAAGCCCGAACATAAACGTGATAATAAGAAGCAGATTCGGAGTGCAGTCAATCCACTTTATGGCCGCAAAGAAATTGTTCTGAAGCATAAAAGCGGCAAGTATCAGCAGAATGTAAGCGATAATCCTCTTCAATATTCGCCGTTCTCCTTGAGCTGTGTGATGACCAGAACAGAATCAAGATGTGAAAAATCCACGACCGGGGTGAGATATCCGGACTTGGTCAGACTGTTCGAATCCCCGGTGATGTTTTTGGCGTAGCCTATCAGAATGCCCGGCAGATAAAGGCTGCTCTTGTTGTCTGTGACAATCTTGTAGTCATCGTAGATGTCGGCGTCCTTTTCCATCTTTTCGAGAATCAGCATTCCTTCTTCATATATTTCCAGATCGCCCCTGACTATGCAGGAATCTCCGGAAATGACGGACATTCCGCCTACCATACAGTCATGGTCAATGATGGTTCTGACAGTGGCGGAATTGGAATAGACGGCTGTCACGATGCCTACCAGACCGCCCTGCGCGATAACATTCATATTTACTGAAATGCCGTCATTTGCGCCACGGTCAATAAGGACAGTCTTGTTCCAGTTTGTGGAGTTTTCACCGATAATATGCGCTCCGATGGTAGGATAATCGGGATATTCATCCTTCATATCAAGAAGCTCTTTGTATGAATCGAGTTCTTTTTCCTGAAGCTGATATTTGGCCACTTCCATTCTGAGATACGCGAGTTCATCTTCCAGATCTTCGTTTCTGTCCCGGACGTCCTTCAGCTCTGAGATCTCCTCCGCCTTGTCGGAAATAAAACCTCCGATTTTGTTCATACCGTTCTGCATGGGCATGAGGACAGTGTTGATAGTACTCCTGACCCTGCTGTTGATTCTTGAGCTTACGGAACTGAGTATAAGCAAAAGAACGCACACTATCACAAGAATGAGAAATATATGCTTAGGCTGAAATTGAGAATCTTTTTTGTTCATAATACTCCGCTGTCTTTGAGGCTCACGTAGCTGTTGTCACCGATAATGATATGATCCATCAAAGGAACCTTTAGCATCTCTCCCGCTTTTTTGATCTCGTTTGTGAGAATCAAATCGTCCGCGGATGGAGACGGGTCTCCGCTGGGGTGATTGTGCAGTATCACCATGAATACAGCTTTGTTTTCGAGCGCCTTAATGAAGATTTCGCGAGGCGAAATAATTGAAGCATTTACCGTGCCGGTGCTGATGATGTCGTCTCTTAGCAGATTGCATTTAGTGTCAAAAAAAACAGCTCTGACCTGCTCCTGCTGCAAATGCCTCATGCTCTCCATATAGTAATCGGCAATGGATTTTGAGGAACTGAGCGTGATTTTCTCTGAGGCGGTTTCTTTTGAAAGCCGCCTGCACAGCTCCCCGATACATCTCAGGAGAACTGCTTTTACAGGGCCGATACCCTTGGTCTTTGTGAGGTCATTGACGCTTGAATAGAAAATGTCTGCAAGCGTATGGTGACCTTCATATCGTTTTAAAAGTTCTCCGGCAAGCTGATATGCGCTCTTTCCGCCATAGCCTGTTTTCAGAATCACGGACAAAAGCTCCGTGTTTGAAAGAGCTTCCGGACCGTACCTCAGACAGCGCTCATAAGGCCGTTCATCAAAAGGAAGCTCCTTCATAGTAAGTGTTTGTTGCTGGTTCATTTTACCTCCTCTTGGTCCTTCCGAGTCCAACCTTGTGAGGTAAATTACCGTCTTTTTATTATATCAAAGCATATAACCTGCGTCTATCAGTTTTTGGAGTGCCAGCATTATTCCAAGCTTTGCATGATGCCAGGTAAGTCCTCCCTGAAAATAGACAGTATAAGGGTCTCTCATGGGTCCGTCAGCGGATAATTCTATAGACGAGCCCTGCACAAAAGCTCCTGCCGCCATAATGACATCATCGTCATATCCGGGCATCGCCCATGGCTCAGGAGTAACATAGCTGTCTACGGGAGCTACCGCCTGAATGCCGCGGCAAAAGGCCTGCAGGTATTCGGGTTTTAAAAGGTCTATCGCCTGAATAATATCATGCCGTGCTTCATCTCCCGCGGGATGCGCTTTAAAACCGGCTGCTTCAAAAAGCTTTGCGGCGAAAATCGCACCTTTCTCAGCAGATGCGGTCACCTGAGGCGCCAGGAAAAAGCCCTGATAGAGGGCGGTATTTATTCCGAGGCTGGCACCCACTTCTCTTCCGAGTCCGGGAGAAGTCAGTCTGGCGGCGGCTTTTTCTATGCAGCTCTTTGTGCCGCAGATATATCCGCCCATGGGTGCGAGGCCGCCTCCGGGATTCTTTATCAGAGAGCCGACAGTCATATCTGCATCCACGTCCGAGGGCTCGATGGTTTCGGTGAATTCACCGTAGCAGTTATCTACCATACAGATAATATCGGGCTTTATGTATTTTATAAAAGAAATCAGCTCGCCGATTTTTTCCACGGAAAAGGTGGGGCGGCTCGCATAGCCCTTTGAACGCTGTATGGCGGCCATTTTTGTCTGAGGCCCTATGGCGGCTCTGATACCTTCATAGTCAAAGTCTTTATCATCAATCAGGTCGACCTGCTTATATGTTATATTAAACTCTGAAAGGGACCCGACAGACGGTCTGATGCCTATAACCTCGTGAAGGGTGTCATAAGGGGCTCCGGCAGGCAGCAGCAGCTCGTCGCCGGGACGAAGGCACGACGAAAGCGCCAGATTAAGAGCATGCGTTCCGCAGGTGATCTGCGACCTTACGAGAGCATCTTCGGTATGAAAAGTGTCGGCGTAAACTCTCTCGAGCGCGTCCCTTCCGGCGTCATTGTATCCATAGCCGCTGCTGGCTGAGAAAAATGAGGCATTAACCCTGTTTTTCTGCATGGCGCTGAGCACTTTCAGTTGATTGTATTCGGCAATCCCGTCGATAGCTTTAAAGCGCGGCTCAAGCTCTGCTTCTATCCTTTCGGAAAGCTCCAGAACCTTTTCACCTATTCCATATTCTTTATAAAAAGCATTGATATCAGGCATTTATAATCCCTTTCTCTTTAAGCGTAATAACAATCGATTCCATCAGTTCCTCAGTGCCGCGTCCGGAAACATCAAGCCATATTACGTCCTTTTCACGTTTGTACCAGGTTGTCTGTCTTTTTGCAAAATGCCTTGTTTCCAGTTTTATTCTGTCCACTGCCTCATCAAGCGTGCATTCCCCGTAAAGATAAGCCAGGAGCTGCCTGTAGCCGAGACCCTGCATAGAGGTCATGCTCCTGTCCGCGCCGGCGTCCTTGAGCGCTTTTACTTCGTCAAGCAGCCCGTCCTCCATCATTTTGTCTACTCTGAGATTAATACGTTCATAGAGCTGCTGCCTGGGCATTTCAAGCACGAAACAGGCGTAATTGTAGGGAGAACGGCGCTCGAACTGCTCACGGTTATGCTCTGATATGGCTCTGCCTGTATCGCGGGCAAATTCGAGGGCGCGTATAACTCTTTTTACATTATTCGGGTGAATGGCCGCAGCGGAATCCGGATCGATTTCCCTGAGCATATTGTGAATAAACTCATTGCCGTTTTCACGTGCAAGTGCTTCGAGAAAGCTCCTGTAGGAGTTGTCCTCTCCCGTCTGCGTAAAATCAACGTCCTTTATGATTGACTGGATATAAAAGCCTGTTCCGCCGGTGATTATGGGAAGCTTGTTTTTGGAATAAATTAAATCCAAAGCCTTTTTGGCGTCTGTCTGAAATCTGACGACGTTATAATCAAAATCAAAAGGATAATCGTCTATCAGATAGTGTTTAATCCCCTGCTTTTCGGCTTCTGTAATCTTGGCGGAGCCGATGTCAAGGCCGCGGTAGACCTGCATG
>JAFTAU010000057.1 GCA_017455435.1 Lachnospiraceae bacterium
AGCGCATGTCCTGTGTTATAGTAGCCACAACGGAAGACCTCCTTATGATAAAGTTTTTTGTGGTGAACTAACTATAACATAAGTCAGGCTCTTCCGTTTACTTATTCAGTTGTGATGTAACATATGTATTGTAATCCTACAATAGCAAAGCTTATCGCCGTACCGCCTCTATTTACAACCGATAATAATTTGTTATAATGCTATTTGGCAAAAGTCGGGTTAAAGGGGAGTGAATGAAAAATGAACGTATTTGACATTATTTCTATATTCGGAGGACTGGCCCTGTTCCTGTACGGAATGAGGATTATGGGCGATGGTCTTAAGAGCACATCTTCCGGAGCGTTTCAGAGCGCCATCGGAAGAGTCACCAATAATCCTATCATGGGATTTCTGCTGGGACTTGCCGTAACGGCGGTCATTCAGAGTTCCACCGCCACTATCGTTCTCACGTCCGGTCTTGTCGGCGCGGGAGTCATTACCCTTCATCAATCCATCGGTATCATTATCGGCGCCAATGTAGGTACCACGGTCACCGGCCAGATCATCAGACTGCTTGATATAGATTCGTCATCGAACAGTTGGACCAGAATCTTCACCCCGGAAATTCTCGCTCCCATTGCCTGTATTATCGGCATTGTCTGTATAATGGCGCTCAAAAAGCTAAGGCATTCCTCTACCATCGGTACCATTGCCATAGGCTTCGGCATTCTTTTTACGGGTCTTCTCAACATGACCGCCGCCGTGGAACCGCTTTCATCTTCAAAGGCGTTTTCGGATTTGTTCCTAAGCCTTTCCGACAATCCCGTACTTGGCTTTCTTGCCGGTACCGCCGTCGCTTTCACTTTACAGAGCTCGTCCGCCACGGTTGGTATTCTGCAGGCTCTCTCCGTGACAGGGCAGTTATCCTTTAGTTCGATTTACGCGATATTATTCGGCATTTATCTAGGCGACTGTGTAACCACCGCTATCGTCTGTTCCATAGGTGCCAAGGCGAATCCCCGCAGAACAGGTATTATTCATCTCATGTTCAATCTCAGCGGCATGCTGCTCATGCTGATCGGCGTTGTCGTTTTGCGCAATTTCACGCCGCTTCTGGACAGTATCTGGAGCGCGCCCATCAATTCCGGCGGCATAGCGAACACCAATACCGTTTTCAAGCTTGCCGGCGCTGTGCTGTTGCTCCCCGTCTGCGGAGTGTTTGAGCGCGCCAGTCTGAAGCTCATAAAGGACGACCCTCACACCGGTCGAGTAGGCGAGATAAAAAGCATTATCGCCGGTCTGAACCGGACTCTGTACCGCTCGCCCGTGCTGGCGCTTGCCGCCGCGCACGGCACCATTTCAAAAATGGCGGGATTGTCCCGCGCAGGTGTTGAAAAAGCATTTGAAACCTTTGACAAATTCGACCAAAAGACCGTTGATCTGGTAAACGAGGGTGAAGGCTTTATCGATACGCTCGCTGACAGAACCAGCAGTTATCTTATAAACCTTTCGCCCAGCATTCGCCCGGACGAAACATCCAGAAACGAACAGCTCAATTACTATATTAAATGTATCAATGAATTTGAAAGAATAGGAGACCACGCCGTAAATCTGACCGAAAACAGCGCTAATCTGAATGAGCGCGGCACGGCGTTTTCCAAAACCGCCCTCGGTGAAGTGCGCGTTATCGGCGAAGCGCTGAAGGAAATAATGGGATACGCGCAAGCGGCGTTTGAGAGCATAGATCTTGACGCGGCGAGGCGTATAGAACCGCTGGAAGAGGTCGTGGACGATATGGTTGTCGCTCTCAGGGAAAACCATCTGAAGCGACTCCGCGACGGAAGATGCACGATAGACGCGGGCTTTGTCTTTCTTGACTTCCTGGTCAATGTTGAGAGAATATCCGACCAGTGCTCCAATATCGGCGTTTATACGCTGGCGGAGCATGATCCCGTGATCGCGATGAAACAGCATGATTATCTGCGCGAGCTTCATCAGGGCAGCGACGAATTCTTTAATACTCAATATAAGGAATGCCGCGAGCGCTATTTCAAAAAGCTCGCCGAGGTCGATAAGGAGATAACCCTGAATTAAAAACCAAAAATGACACGGCTGACCGCCCCTGAAATAACGGGGCGGTTTTGTATACAAAAAAGATTTATGCATAAATTTTAAATATTATTCAAATCGGTCGTTTCCCCAAAAATAAAAAACTTTTGAAAAAATAATAAAAAACGCTTGACATATCTGCCGAGGGGTCATATAATCCGTTGCATAATAATTCAAATTTGCCAATTAATACACAAAAACATGCAAAAAGGAAGGAGCAAATTATGAAAAAACTTATCGCGATTATTATGTCAGCACTTATGATTCTTTCTCTCGCGGCCTGCGGAGAGGAAACGGAGACCACTGTCGCCCCCGAGTCTACCGAGGCTCAAAGCCAGGAACCCGATACCGGAGCGCCCGAGTCCCAGGAAGCGGCTGAGTTCACCACCGTTCAGCCCGGAAAGCTCATCATGGCGACCAACGCATCATTCCCGCCTTATGAGTACACCGACGACGGAGACAACATCATCGGAATCGATCCGGAAATCGCTGCGCTTATCGCTCAGGAACTCGGCCTGGAGCTTGAAATCCAGGATATGGAATTCGGTTCAATCATCACTGCCGTTCAGACAGGAAAGGTTGACATCGGTCTTGCCGGCATGACCGTCACCGAAGATCGTCTTCAGAACGTAAACTTCTCCAGCAGCTATGCCAAGGGCGTTCAGGTCGTTATCGTTCCCGAAGGTAGCGAAATCAAGTCAATTGATGACCTCACAGGAAAGAAAATCGGCGTTCAGGAGTCCACTACCGGACACATCTACTGCGAAGATGATTTCGGCGCTGACAACGTAGTTGCATTCCCCAACGGCACCCAGGCTGTTCAGGCGCTTGTTTCCGGCAAGGTTGACTGCGTCGTTATCGACAACAACCCCGCGAAGGCGTTTGTAGAAGCAAACGAAGGACTTACCATTCTTGATTCCGCTTATGCCGACGAAGACTACGCTGCCGCTATTTCAAAGGACAACGAAGCTCTGCTCGCAGCCTTCAATGCGGTTCTCGATGCGAAGATTGCCGATGGCACCATCCAGGGAATAATTGACAAATACATCCCTACCGAAAACTGATTATAATGTTTACGCGCGGAGGCGGATACTCTCTGTCTCCGCTTTTTAAGAGACGGGGGACGGTTCTTTGTCCCCTTTTCTCTCTGTTCAGGAGGTTTTTATGCAGCAATGGTTTGAAGGATTCGCGGCGGATTTCAAACAGTCCTTTATAGACGCCGACAGATGGCAGGCGCTGCTCTCGGGCCTCGGGACGACGCTGCTTATCACGGTTTTGGCGCTTGTGCTCGGCGTGGTTCTGGGCGTGCTTGTGGCGGTCGTCCGCTCCAGTTATGACCAGAAAAAGAAAAAGGGCGGAGTCCTGGGCATACTGAACAAGCTCTGCTATGTATATATTACCGTTATCCGCGGAACGCCCATGATGGTGCAGCTTCTCATTATGTATTTCGTAATAATGGCAAGTTCCACCAACACTGTCCTGGTGGCTACGCTTTCTTTTGGCATCAATTCCGGAGCGTATCTGGCGGAAATTATCCGCGGCGGCATTATGGCTGTTGACAAAGGACAGAGCGAGGCGGGCAGAAGCCTCGGTCTTTCTTATGTTCAGACGATGCGCTTTATCGTGATTCCCCAGGCGGTCAAGACTATTCTGCCCGCCCTTGGAAACGAGCTGATAGCACTGCTCAAAGAGACTTCGATAGTCAATGTCATCGGTATGAAGGACATCACAAAATGGGCGATCAATGTACAAGGGCGCACCTATCAGGCTTTTATGCCGTTCATCGGAATAGCGGCGGTCTATCTGATTCTCGTTATTATCCTCACAAAACTCGTATCTATGATGGAAAGGAGGCTTGCCAACGATGGAACAGCAAAAAGACACAATAATTAAGGTACAGGACCTCCACGTCACATTCAGCGACCCGAGCCGCACGGTAAAGGCCATCGTGGGTCTTTCCACCGAAATAGAAAGAGGAGAGGTTGTAGTGGTGATAGGCCCCTCGGGCTGCGGAAAATCCACTTTCCTCCGAACGCTTAATCTGCTTGAAACGCCTACTTCGGGAAAGATTTTCTTTGAGGGCGCCGATCTCACCGACGAAAAGTGCGACGTGAATCTTCACAGGCAGAAGATCGGAATGGTTTTCCAGCATTTTAATCTTTTCCCCAATATGACCATCAAAAAGAACATGACTCTTGCCCCGGTGCAGCTTAAAAAATGTACTCAGGCGGAGGCTGACAAAAAGGCGATGGAGCTTCTTGTCCGCGTCGGACTTGACGACCGTGCAGAGGCCTATCCGCAGCAGCTTTCCGGCGGACAGAAGCAGCGCGTGGCCATCACCCGTGCTCTGATGATGGAGCCTGACGTGATGCTTTTTGACGAGCCTACATCAGCTCTCGACCCCGAAATGGTGGGAGAGGTTCTGGACGTTATGAAGGAGCTGGCGGCTGCAGGCATGACCATGGTTGTGGTCACTCACGAAATGGGCTTTGCCAGAGAGGTTGCCGACAGAGTGCTCTTCATGTCCGAGGGCAATATCACGGAGGAAGGCACACCGGATGAGCTCTTCGAAAACCCCAAAAACCAGCGTACAAAGGATTTCCTCGGAAAAGTGCTTCATTGACAGGAGATGACTTATGCCCACAAAAGAAGAAAAAAAGAATCGCAATTCCAGAAAAGATGAGATACTGCGCCTTATCAAGACCGAAGAGATCGGCACGCAGCAGCTTCTTTCGCGGCGCCTCAACGAAGAGGGCTACGAGGTGACGCAGGCCACGGTTTCCCGCGACATAAAAGAGCTGGGGCTGATAAAGGTTGCCAAAAAAGGCGGCGGCTTTGTCTACAAGACAGGCAAGGCGCAGCTCTCAGAGCAGATAAAGGCCAGATTTCATTCGCTTTTCCACGCCACAGTGCTTTCGGTGGATTACGCACTCAATCAGCTTGTTATCAAGTGTGAGCAGGGAATGGCAAACGCTGTCTGCGCCGCCATGGACCAGGGCGAATGGGACGGCGTCATCGGCTCCATTGCCGGAGACGATACTATCCTTATTATCTGCCGCACCGAAGATGCGGCCGCTGAGCTTTGCGAAAAGCTGGACGCGATAAGATCGTAAAAAACAAAAAGCGCCATCCCCGCGCGCGAAGCACGAAAACAGCGTCGTGTGGGCCATTAGGGACTCGAACCCTAGACACCCTGATTAAGAGTCAGGTGCTCTACCAACTGAGCTAATGGCCCGTGCTTTTTAAAAAAGCATTGACGATTATACAGCAGTGTTTTATCATTTGCAAGCATTTTTTTGCCTAAAAAACTGTTTTGAGGACGTTTCGTGAAAAAATATTTGAACAATCTGATTTTCCCGCTGACAGCCGCGATAATATGGGGAATATCGTTCCCCGCGCAGGCTATTTGCATAAAATATATGACCGCGTTTTGGATAAACGGTTCGAGGTCTATCCTCGCGGCGCTTATCCTGCTGGGACTGTGTCTCATCAGAAAACGCAGATACAATTATGAAATCGGAAAAACCTCCGATCTGATAAAAGGAAGCCTTATTTGCGGCACGCTGCTCTTTACCGCGATCAATCTCCAGCAGATCGGCATTGCCGATACCGCCTCGGGAAAAGCCGGCTTTATCACGGCGCTTTATACCGTGCTGGTTCCCGTAATCGGCGTTTTCCTCGGCAGAAAAGTCGCCGCCAAAACATGGGTAGCAATCGGGATAGCGGTGGTCGGTCTTTATTTCCTCTGCATCAAAGGTGATTTTACCGTGGAAAAGGGCGACGGACTGCTGATGGCCTGCGCGGTGTTTTTCTCGGTGCAGATGGTCATGCTCAGCATCTTCACGGCGAAAGTAGACCCCATTTCACTGAGCTGCGGACAGTTTTTTGTCACCGGTTTTTTATCGCTTATATTCGCTTTCATTTTCGAGGACGCCTCCGCGCAGAATATCGGCGCTTGCATACTGCCGCTGCTTTATATCGCGGTCTTTTCGAGCTGTATTGGCTACACCCTGCAGGTGGTCAGCTTCAAAACCGGCAACCCCGCTGTTCTTTCGCTGCTTTTCAGCCTTGAGTCCGTTTTCGCCGTGCTCGCGGGAGCGGTAATTCTCGACGAACGTCTCTCCTCGCGTGAGATAATCGGTTGCGCCATTATGTTTGCCGCCGTCATCCTCGCCGAGCTTCCCGGTAAAAAACAAACCGCCCAAGGCTGAGTTTATCCAATGCCGGGGTTTTGGCAGATGGCCGGGCCCCGCCGCTTTTTTATATTTAGAAAAACTTTAAAAAAAGTAAATAATTAAAACATAGAACGCAAGAAAAAAATGTTTGAAATATTGACTATTTTTTTATATATCGGATAATATAATCAAATAACTTTATTAAGTATTATTAAACTATTCCACAAGGAGAAAACGCTTATGAAACTGTATGAACACGGCGCGTATCTCGTCAACGGCACTCAGCTCATTGAGGATGTCGGCGACGCTGCGCAGCAGGTTGCGGCTATTACCGGAACCACTCCCGACAAGGAAGAAGCCAGAAAAGGCACTATGGCCTACGGCATTCTTACCGCGCACAATACTTCGGGTGACAATGAAAATCTCAAAATCAAATTTGACGCCATGGCGTCGCACGACATCACTTTCGTAGGTATTATCCAGACAGCCCGCGCTTCGGGCATGGAAAAATTCCCTCTTGATTATGTTCTTACAAACTGCCACAATTCGCTCTGCGCGGTTGGCGGCACGATTAACGAAGACGACCACGTATTCGGACTTACCGCCGCAAAGAAATACGGCGGAGTTTACGTTCCCCCTCATCAGGCGGTTATTCATCAGTATGCCCGTGAAATGATGGCCGGCGTAGGCAAGATGATTCTTGGATCCGACTCTCACACCCGTTACGGCGCGCTCGGCACTATCGCTTGCGGCGAAGGCGGCGGAGAGCTCGCGAAGCAGCTTTGCGGCAGAACCTATGATATCAAGCGCCCCGACGTTATCGCCATCTACATGACAGGAAAGCCTCGCGTAGGCGTAGGCCCCATGGACGTTGCCATCGCTCTTGTCGGCGCTACCTTCAAATGCGGCTATGTCAAGAACAAAGTAATGGAATTCGTAGGCCCCGGCATCTCAAACCTGTCTACTGATTTCCGTATCGGCGTAGACGTTATGACCACCGAGACAACCTGTCTGAGCTCCATCTGGCGCACAGACGAGAACACCAAAGAGTGGTTTGACGTACACGGACGCAGCGAGCAGTATAAGCCCCTTGATCCCGCTCCTGTCACCTATTATGACGGTGTGGTCTATGTTGACCTTGGCGAAATCAAGCCCATGATCGCGATGCCCTTCCATCCCAGCATGGCTTACACCATCGACGATGTTAACGCAAACCTCAAGGACGTTCTGCACGACGCCGAAGAGCGCGCGAAGATTTCTTTCGGCGACAAGGTACAGTTCAGTCTTCAGGACAAGATTGTCAACGGAAAGCTTTACACCGAGCAGGGACTCATCGCGGGCTGCGCGGGCGGCGGATTTGAGAATATCATGGCTGCGGCCGATATTCTGCGCGGCGCTCACATCGGCGACGACAAGTTCACCCTCAGCGTATATCCGGCTTCCACTCCTATTTACATGGAACTCATCAAAAACGGCGCTGCTGCCGACATCCTCGCTACCGGCGCAATCCTTAAGACCGCGTTCTGCGGACCTTGCTTCGGCGCGGGCGACACTCCGGCCAACAACGCTTTCTCAATTCGCCACGCGACCAGAAACTTCCCGAACCGCGAAGGTTCAAAGATTCAGAACGGACAGATCGCTTCCGTTGCCATTATGGACGCCCGCTCCATCGCCGCTACCGCTGCGAACAAGGGCTTCCTCACCAGCGCGGAAGGCTTCGAAGGCTTCAAGAAATACACCTATCATTTCGATGGCAGCATTTATGCAAACCGTGTATATGACGGACGCGGAAAGGCCGATCCGAGCGTTGAGCTCGTAGAAGGCCCGAACATCAAGCCTTGGCCCAAGATGACCGCCCTCACTGAAGACGTAATGCTCAAGGTTGTTTCCGAGATTCACGATCCGGTTACCACTACCGACGAGCTCATCCCTTCGGGCGAGACGTCGTCATTCCGTTCCAATCCTCTCGGTCTCGCGGAATTCACTCTCAGCCGCAAGGATCCCGGATATGTTCCCGCCGCAAAGGCTGTTCAGGCTGTCGAGTATGCCCGTCAGGACGGCACCGCTCCCGCTGATTTCGCGGGCGCCTATGATGCTCTCAAGGCCGCGGGTCTCAGCGTTGACCCGCTCGGCACCGCTATCGGTTCCACTATCTTCGCTGTCAAGCCCGGCGACGGCTCCGCCCGTGAGCAGGCCGCTTCCTGCCAGAAGGTTCTCGGCGGATGGGCAAACCTCGCAAAGGAATACGCCACAAAGAGATATCGTTCAAACCTCATCAACTGGGGGATGATGCCTTTCCTTGTAGACGAACCCGACGATGCCCTTCCTTTCGCTCTGGGTGATTACGTATTCATTCCCGGCATCAGGAAGGCCATTACCGAGAAGAACGACAATATCAAGGCGTACGCTGTCAAGGCTGACGGCGCGGTCAAGGAGTTCACCGTTCATCTCGGCGACCTTACCGACGCGGAGCGCGACATCATCAAGGCCGGCTGCCTGATCAACTACTACAGAGGCTGAGCCTCGACTATAAACAGTCATAAGGCTTATGCCCGATGACTTTCAGGACCCGCGGAAACGCGGGTCCTTTTTTGTGGGTTTTTATGGAATGCTCGGGATGGCTTTTAATGGACTGACTTGCAAACCCCCGTGTAGGTATACAAGACTGTTAAATAACGCATTTAGTTGACTCGTCTGTTCAAGAGCAATGGTTGTTAGATTATTTCAAGAGTGAAACGGAAGTAATAAGTTTATCATTCAAGAAAGCTGACGAGATAATAAAGGGACTACTGAAATCGATAGAAAGTATCGATCAAATCCTTAATAAACCATTGATTTAATCGCAAATAGTATATTTAAAGATTTTACCCGCTGAGCAATTATTTTTAAATTCTATTTAAAGATTTTATTGACATCGGTAAAATCTTAAAATAGAATTATCTTGAACTAATAGCATCGGAGGTATCCACATGGTAATAAGAGAACACTATCTAAAGCAGATCAGACCATTTTACGATAGTGACCTGATCAAGATCATTACCGGAATAAGAAGATGTGGAAAGTCTGTTATCCTGGAACAGGTTCAGGATGAGATAAAAGCAGTTGGTAAGTCATGCCTCTTCCTTGACTTTGATCTTAAACCGATAAGAAATCTGATTCCCGATGCTGATTCACTTATCGACTATGTCGATAAGTATATAAAAAAAGAAAAACTATATGTGTTCCTTGATGAGATACAGAATGTTAAGGAATGGAATGAAGCTTGTCGTACTTTACGACTGAAGAATTGCTCAGTCTTTATATCTGGCAGTAATTCCAAGCTTTTATCCAAAGAATTCACGAAAGAACTGTCCGGACGATATATATCATTCCGGGTAAGACCTTTTGTATATAAGGAAATCCTGGAATATACAGAGCAGAACAAAAAAGAATACAGCATATCCGATTATCTTGTTTGGGGAGGCTTTCCTGCAGCACTGGCGCAGGATGATGTTGCGGCAAAAAGACGCTATCTCACCGATCTGAACGATACGATCGTATATAACGACCTCGAAAACCGTTATAAGATACGCAAAAAGGAAGAGTTTGAAAGAATCGTAGATTATATCTTGATATCCAACGCGCGTATATTCAGCGCCAAGTCCATAGCGGATTACATGAAAGGCAAAAACATATCCGTTTCGGTTCCGACCGTTATTAAGTATCTTGGATATCTTAAGGAAGCATATGTTATTGCTGATGTCGCCCTTTACTCTCCCAAAGCAAAGTCAAAGCTGAATTATTATTACAAGCTTTATGATGAAGATGTATCGATGAATAGCATAAGGGTATCCGGGACAAGATATGACATTACGCATAATCTAGAAAACATTGTTCTTAATGAACTTCTGTTCATGGGGTATGAAGTAACTGTATATGATAATAAAGGCAGAGAGATAGACTTCAGGGCAGAAAAAGACGGTAAGACCTATCTGATCCAAGTTGCTTATTCTGTAGCTGAGGATAAGGCTTATGAAAGAGAATTCTCAGCTTTTTCAAACATTGATAACACATTAAAGAAGATAATCATAACCAATGATGATATAGATTATTCAACCAGTACGGTATATCACTATAAACTCAGGGAATTTCTGATGTTGGATGAACTATAAGTAATCTGTTAAAAGAAATAATGTATGAATATAATAATCCTAGAACAAGCACGTACAGATGCCGTTAGAAAGTTTGACTACCAAATGGCAGTTGCTTTGGAATATTTATTAACTGAAATAAATGAATGTTGCCAGGGTTACCGCCATCGGATAATCGCTGTAGTAAATTGGTTCGGTTTTACTACAAATTTACTACAGACCAAGGCTTAGATATGCCGGGAAAGGGCACTTTAAGTCAAAACAACAAGAAATGACGAGTCCTTGAAAAACCTAATGATTAAAGGCTTTACGAGGATTTTCGGGGCAAATCGTAACTATGATAAAAGTTTTGTTTGTCTGCCAAGGCAGGATTTAATGCCAAAGCGAGGAATGGCGGAAATAAGCCATTTATGGGCAGACTGGTATCTGATTTACACCCCGTTTACACTTTTTAAGGTGAACTACCCGATGAATTAAAAAAATATGGTATGAATGATGAATAACATTATAAAAATTGATGAAACATACAATAATTGGATAGTGGAATATTTGAAAGTAGTATTTCAGTTTTTTCTATTGAAGAAGTGGATGTAAACAGAGAATTGAGTTTTACTGGGATAAATATATTAATTGAAAAAATGGAGAATGAATGATGGATAAGAGTGAGTTATTGAGTAAATCATCAAGACTAAAAATAAGTATACAATCAAATTTGAATAATACATATTTATGGGTAAAGCTTGCAAAAGAGGCAGTAGATCAGTTGCCAGACACACAATTTGACTTTGAAGTGCCAAGTGCTAAGAAAATACACAGATTAAAGACTGTTCATAGAGATGATCCGAAACATCTTAAAGAACGGATAGTAACAAGAGATATACCAGTGAGTGCATTTATTACAATTGTTTCAGACATTGAAGACTATTTATCAAAGATAATGAAATGGATTCTGTTGACTGATAATGAAAGAATTAAATGTACAATTCCAGGAGTTAATTTTGCAAAAGAGATCTCAATTGTCGATTTTTTGACGGTAGATAGGGTTGATTTGATAGAAGAAATTGTAGATCAACGTTTAAGTTCTTTATTTTATGCAAAGCCTCAAAAGCAACTTGAGTATCTAGATAAGGCTGTAGGAATAAAAATTGACGATGAAATATGGAATACTTGGGTTGAGATAAAAGCACGAAGAGATCTCTGGGTGCATAATGAAGGCGTAGTAAACCAAATTTATATTGAAAAAACAGGAAATAAGAGTGGCTATATAAAAGATGATATTGCAACTATTGATAATGGCTATTTTATGGGGTGCATTTCAAAGTTGAAAACCATGGTTGGATGTATTGATAGGGAAATTAGAAAAACATATAAAGAGTAAAAATGTGATTTGTAAAGGATTCATAATAATCCTTGAGGAAAATAAATATGAATGAGGATGGAAAAGCAAATTTTTCAGTTTATTATGCTAAGTCGTTTTATAATGCCTTTATAGCTCTTGAGCAAATAAATCAAAATAGTTCAGATGAAATGTTATATAGGATACCAGTGATGGTTAACAGGGCTTTTTCTATAGAAATCACATTGAAAGCGATGCTGCGAAAATGTAGGATTGAATACAAAAAAGAACATATCCTAATCAACCTGTTTAGTATGCTGCCAAATTCATTTCAAGAGGAAATATTGATGCATTTGACAGAAAAGGCGCCGGAGTATAGTGATTTCCATAAGTTGTCAGAGGAACTAATTCTGATTTCAGATCTATTCGTTGATTGGCGATATGCTTTTGAAGGCAATATAGCTCCTGCTGTTGATTTGAGATTCGTTTCTGCTTTTGCAAATGCTGCGATATGGACAATGTTTTCACATTATAACGTTGATCTTGTAAAACGTGATGATTTTGAAAAAACTGATAAACAGATAGAGGATATGCTCTCCGATAACAGAGAAAAGGCTATTGAAAAAATATCGCAAAGATTAAAAGATGGACATAATATGAAGACGGTTATATGAGCACTCTGCATAATGCAGAGTGTTTTTTTGTATCAGAAGCAAATCGCTTTAGTAGTAAATAAGGTGACGAGTAAAGTAGAAAAAGCAGGAATTTTATTTGTTCGGACAAGAAAATGTCGGTATAAATGTCGGTTTATATTGCAGAAATGTCGTTGGAGTAATATAATAAATTCGTGAATTTAGTTTTTGGGAAAGGATACATTTATGAGTCAATATATCGAGTCTGAAAAGATAGAATTAAAGGCTAAATATACGGATACTATTTGCAAGGAGATAGTAGCTTTTTTGAATGCAGATGGGGGTCAGATACTAATTGGAGTTGACGATAACGGGAATGTTGTCGGTGTTGACAAAATAGATGAAACCTTAAAAAAGATATCTGATGTGATTACAATGCAGATTGAGCCTAATCCGCAAGAAGAAATCCGTACGGAGCTGAAGTTTGATTCTGGTAAGACTATCATAGTTTTATTTATTTCCAAAGGGATAAGGAATATTTACTGTCAAAAGAAGTATGGTTTTTCTTCAAATGGCTGCGCGATCAGAATAGGAACAACCTGCAAAGAAATGACACCAGAGCAAATTCGTATTCGTTATGAAAAAAACTTCTATGACGAAGAATATATGCTTAAAAAACGGGCGTCACGGGCAGACCTTACTTTCAGAGAACTGAAGATTTATTATGCGGAAAAGGGTTTTCATGTTGACGATTCATCTTTTGAAGCAAACTTCAATCTGCGCAACAAAGATGGCGATTATAATCTATTAGCTGAATTGCTCGCAGATAAGAACAATATACCTTTTTCATTTGTTAAGTTTAACGGCACAGATAAAGCGGCTATATCTGAGCGTAATGATTATGGGTTTGGATGTATACTGTCTGCTTATGAAAAGATTAAGTCAAGGTTGTCTGCTGAAAATGTATGCATATCTGATACTACTGTAAGACCCAGAAAGGACATTTATCTTTTCGATTTTGATGCAGTAAATGAGGCAGTTCTAAACGCCTTAGTTCATAATGATTGGACTGTGACAGAACCGCAGATTTCTTTATTTAGTGACCGGATGGAGATATTGTCTCACGGGGGATTGCCAATTGGAATGACAACAGAAGACTTTTACGAAGGAATAAGCCATCCAAGAAACTCAACACTGATGAGAATCTTTTTAAATATGGGACTTACGGAGCATACAGGGCATGGTGTTCCGACTATTATAAAAAAATATGGAAAGGAAGTTTTTGAAATAACAGACAACTATATAAAGTGCAGAATTCCGTATGATGAAAAAGTTTTGGGTATGAGCAAGAAAAATGTCGGTATAAATGTCGGTATAAATGTCGGTATAAATAAAACGGAAAAAGCTGTACTAGGCATATTGATAGGTAATCCAGAAAAAACGGCTGAGGAGATTGCTGTAGAAGTAGGTGTGACAAAGAGAACGATAGAGCGGACGCTGGTAAGATTAAAGAAAAAGGGGCTGATAGAGCGGATTGGATCAAATAAGAGCGGCAGTTGGTCTGTAATTCAATGATAAAACATATACTTAAATACTAATGATGGAATCGAAAGATGGATTTGTTAATGAATCATTTCTTTGATGTGGCAGTTCAGGGGGATGACTGGATAAATGCAGCATAAGCAAATATTGGAGGAGAAAGCTGGAAAATGAAGTTTGAAAATGGTTCCGAGGTTTTACGTTTTGATTGTCATTTACATACTGTGAAAGACAAAGAATTCAAGTATTCGGGTATGGAAAATGAATTTGTATCAGACTATGTTGGTAAGTTGGAGCAAGAGAAAATATCCGTTGGGGTTATAACCAATCATAATAAATTTGATTTAGACCAGTATAAAGCAATAAAGAAGGCAGCAAAGAAAAAGGATATTCTTATTTTGCCAGGGGTAGAGCTTTCAATTAAAGAAGGTGCAAGTTCTATTCATATGCTTATCGTATTTGACCCGGAAGAATGGGTGGTTGATGGCGTTGACTATATTTCAAGGAATATAAATGCCATGTTTTTAGGCGTTGGAGATCCCGGAAACGAAAATACTTATACACAAAATGATTTGCTTACGATTATAAAAACCTTAGATTAACAGAATAAGGATTATTTTATGATTTGTGCTCATGTAGAGCAGGATAAAGGTTTTTGGAAAGAATGTGGCGGAACCCTTATACAGTCGTTAACGTCGGAGAGGATTTTCAGAAGACGTGTAATAGGCTTTCAAAAAGCTCGTACCAGGAACTTGATAAGGAAGGTACATGATTGGATGGGATATGATCTGGCATTTCTCGAAGGATCAGATCCAAAATCAATAGATGATATTGGAAAAGGTGATAAGAAAACATATATTAAGATAGGTGAGTTTTCATATTCTGCAGTTAAGTATGCATTGACAGATTTTCAGAACAGAGTTTTTGAGGAACTGCCGGTAATCGCACATGGATACATTAAAGAAATGGGTGTTTAGGCGGCAAACTTCGCGAACCAAGTGCTTTCACTTTCTCCTGAACTGAATACGCTTATTGGAATCCGAGGTAGTGGCAAATCATCTATTTTGGAGGTGTTGAGGTACGCTTTGGATAAGCAACCGGCACAAGATGAAAAGTATAAAAATGAACTGGTAAAAGCTGTGCTTGGTTCAGGTGGACAAGTTGAACTTACAATAGTCGATAGGTTTTCAAAAATCTATTCTTTGAAGAGAATAATTGGTGAAAAAATAACAATATACAATGAAAACGGCGAAATATTAAGTATCCCTGTTGAATCAATACTTAGGAATCCGCTGTACTTTGGACAGAAAGATCTGGCGTTAACGCGCAAGGGCTATGAATACGACCTTCTTAATAAGATTATTGGTGATAAAGTACAAGATATAATTAAAGAGAAAGAGGTTATACAAAGCAAGTTAACTGAAGATATAGAAAAGTTGATAGTCTTAACGGATATACCTTGACAGATAGCAGATTTATCATCAGAAAACGCTACTTTGCAGCATCGCCTTAAGGTATATCAAGAAAAAGGATTGGATGAAAAATTAAAGAAACAAACATCGTGTAATACGGATTTAGTAAGAATAGATTCTCTTTCTGAATGGCTAGATGAACTTATTCAGTCGTTAGAAAGCGCATATTCCAAGGATGGACGTGAACTACTCTCAATTGATAACTATGTTTCCCAATATAACAGTGAAATATTTGATGATTTAAACCCTTTGATAGTGCAAGCAAACGCAAGCATAGATGCAATCAAGCAGGATATAGATACTCTAAAAAAATATAAGGAGAAAATATCCTTAGTAAGAGAAAAACTTATTCTGAAGATTGATTCGTTAAAGGATGAGTTTGCTGAAATAAAGTGTGAAATAAATGATGAACAACTAGATGCTGATAGCTATGTGTCTGACCAGAAGAAATTAGCTGCAAATAATGAGAAGATAGCAAAGCTAAAAGAAAACTTAAAATCAAAGGATAAGTTGTGCTCCGCTATAAAAAAGGATTTGTTGATCGCAATGAGTTGCTTCGGAAGAATTTCCATGATTATGAAATTGCTTCTAGTGAGATTAATCAGCAACAAGATCAACTTTCGATAGATATGGTTTTTAAAGGAAATAAGGCAGAACTGAAAGAGAAACTCACAGCATATTTTAAGGGGACAGGTCTATCCGATGCAAAGTATATTGCAATGAGTGAGGAGTTTTCAGATATGCCAGCCCTAGTTGAAGATTACTATTTGAATGAAGGTGGTGTAATAAAACAATACTGCACTGATACGATATACGCAAAGATGTCGCAAAAGATTGAAGAAGGTTATAAAGAGATGCTGGTTGATGATACCCCAAATGTGATCAGTATTTCATATCATGGAAAGCCTTTAAGCAAGCATTCGCTAGGCCAAAGAGCGTCCGCATTAATCCTATTTATACTAACGCAGCATGACAGTGATGTAATTATTGTGGACCAGCCAGAGGATGATTTGGATAATCAGGTAATTTACGAGGAACTTATTCAAACTATAAAAAAAGAAAAGAGCGATATGCAATTCATCTTTGCGACACATAACGCTAACATTCCTGTGTTGGGAGATGCTGAAAGAGTCGTAACGACTGAATACCATGAGGACGGATCGATTGGGATAAAGTGCGGAACGATTGATTCAGCTGAAACCCATCGCGATATAGTGAATATTATGGAGGGTGGAGCGGAGGCATTTAAAAAGAGAAATCAAATTTATGAATCTTGGAAATAGGGAAGAAGTATATTTTTGGTATACTTTAGGGATGAAAACGGTACAATTCGTTATGACGTGTTAGGATGCCTGTTTTATAATTTCCTTGTTAGATTGTATCGGAATTCATTATGCACAGTGGAGTAAGCAGGAATGGTTTGCACCTAGAATGGTACGGTGGCATAAGGAAAATCTGGAACCATATGTGCATGGAGAGCGCATATATGCAGATGGTTTTTATCTATTGCATGTGAAGAGCATAGATTAAGATTATTCGCAAGCGGTGCATCGAGATATCGTACACAAATTCGCAAGCAATGTCTGTGTCCTGACAAAGTCTGCGCTGGCTTGTTGGGGACAGCCCCAATCCCCGGGAGCATCTGTATGACAGATGAGCTACGCGCCATAGCGCTTTATAGTTTTGGTGTTTGGAGTTTATATTTTTAAATCAGGTTTTATTAATGCGGTAATAGCACTTTCTGTACTCTGAAATCAACTCTTAAATCAGAGTACAGGAAAAAAATATATCCTAAACGCATTTCCTGATGGAATACGCGGGGGAGCGCAGAGACGTCGCCGACCCGTGGTACACGGGAAACTTTGAACGGGCGTACGCGGACATTGACGCCGGGTGCGACGGCCTGCTTGCGAGCCTGACAAAATAAAACTTAATTCATTCTTGATAATTCATTTTTACACGGTGTAGGTTTGCCAAACATATGAACTATTTAGTCAAAAATAGTAAATAGAGAAAAACGGTAATTGTGACAAGATATCCGAATAAAGCTGAAATAATCTGTTGATTGATCGATTTTTCACTGATATAATAACTTTAGAGAAAAGTGGCAATGGTGCCGGATATTTCGAGGAGGCTAACAGTGCGTATAAATCGAGAAATATATCTGCAGGCTTTAATTGATAGAATGCATAATGGAATGATAAAAGTCATAACTGGTATTCGCAGGTGTGGCAAGTCCTATTTGCTTTTTGAAATCTTTAAGGATTACTTAAAATCTACAGGTGTCAACGATAGCCATATTATTGCGATTGAGTTAGATAAAAGACAAAATGTAAAATATCATAATCCTGATGTGATATTGGAATATATAGAATCCCAAATCACCAAGAAGGGGAATTACTATGTATTTCTAGATGAAGTTCAGATGCTGGACGAATTTGAAAGCGTCCTAAATTCGCTTTTGCATATTTCTAATGTGGATGTGTATGTTACCGGAAGTAATTCTAAGTTCTTATCTAAAGATGTAATCACAGAGTTTAGAGGACGTGGTGATGAAATTCGCCTTTATCCCTTGTCATTTGCTGAATTTATGAGTGTATATAAAGGTGATGTGTATCATGGTTGGGCTGATTATGTAAATTACGGAGGCCTGCCACGTGTACTGAGTATGAAAACACCACAACAGAAGGTTCAATATTTGACGAGTTTGTTTAACGAGGTCTATCTGAAGGATATTCTTGAAAGAAATAAGATAGACAAAACTCAGGAACTGGAGGATTTGATTAATATTCTAGCGTCATCCATTGGATCGCTCACAAATCCAAGCAAGATAGAAAAAACATACAGGTCAAAACTCCAGAAAACGCTGACCGATAGCACGATTAAAAAATATATAGAGTTCGTAGAGGATGCCTTCATTGTTTCCTCTGCTCACCGTTATGATGTGAAGGGAAGGAAGTATATCGGATCGCCACTTAAATACTATTTTGAGGATTTGGGACTCAGAAATGCACGTCTAGGATTCAGGCAAGTTGAAGAAACTCATATCATGGAAAATATCATTTTTAACGAACTTAGGTTGCGTGGTTATACGGTGGATGTAGGTATTGTAGAGGCTAGGGAAAGAGACGGCAAAGGCAGCATGCTTCGTAAGCAATACGAGGTGGACTTTGTTGCGAATTTAGGAAGCAATAGGTACTATCTGCAATCAGCATTCAGCATTCCGGATGAAGAGAAGAGAAAGCAAGAAAAGGCTTCTCTGATTAAGATAGATGATTCGTTTAAAAAGATTATTCTAGTAAAAGATGTTGTGAATGTTTCTAGAGATAATGATGGAATAACAACGATGAATGTCTATGATTTTCTTTTAAATCAAAATAGTCTTAGTGTGGATTTGTAAATAATGAAGAAACGACTTTTTGCCTTATTGCTGACGCTGATTATGATTACCCCGCTACTGCCTGTCAGCGCTTTCGCCGGGAACTTGCCCGCTTACGATAATAATAACGAGACAATTTCCAATCTTCCCGATCTCGGATTCTTTATGGAGCCCCAGACTTCGTCAAATCTTGTTTCGCAGATTTGCGTCAATGGTTTTGAATTACCCATCGCCGGGGAGAAGTCAGGCAACTATCAGAATTTATCCGTGCCGGAGGGCAGTCATTATAGCATCACGACGAAAAGCTGGTTCTGCGACAGTACAAACTCATGGATTGACGCGGATACGCTTTTTATAGAGGGATATTTTTATTCCTGCGCGGCAGAGGTTACGCTGGAATCCGGATATAAATTTGCCGACGCCGTTGAATTCTTTGCCAATGGAAGTAAGGACAAAGTTGACATGAGCTGGAAAAACGATAGTACCGGCGTGGCTCGGGTTGTTGTGAACTCCGTTAAATCCGAGAAGATTTCAAACACCCGCACCGTAGAACTTTCCGCAAGTCCGGATAGTATCGGTACTGTGGCGGGCGCCGGAGTATATGCGGTGAATACGGAAGTTACTGTCAGCACTTCAAGCACCGATGAAAACGGGGGCTTTTCTGTGACGGTGAACTCTTCGACCTGGATCCCTTCCCAGGACGGCGGTAAGATTACCGTTAGAGTCCAGACGCCCGAGACAGATACTTATTCGATCATGAACGAGTCTTCTGAGATTAACTTTTATGCTCATGATTGGCAATTTATCAAATTCGGCGGAAAGCCGGTTCCCGGAAAAACTCCCGGCGAATCAGGTTATATCAGATTTTATGTCAATTATAAATGTACCTGCGAACATCCGGGAGAATACGAAGAACACGACGGGGGACACTGGGCGGTTTTTGAGACTACCGAAGAAAACTCCATTAGTTATTATAGCGACGCAAGACCTACCTGCACGGAAAACGGAGAGTTTCTGTACAATTTCGTTTTTGACGGTCTTGACGGTCAAGCAGATGAGAGAGGAATTGTAACAAAGGATCCCTCTCTGGGGCACGATTGGGGAGAGATAGAATACGTCTGGTCAAAGGACGGCGACACTTGGAAATGCACCGCCACCCGCACATGCGCGAGAAACAGCGAACATATAGAAACAGAGACCGTGACGGCGAGATCCGAAGTGACGAAACAGGCGACATTAACAGAAGAAGGCGAAAGGGTTTATTCCGCCGACTTCGTCAACAGTGATTTTGAAACACAGACAAAAAATGAAACCGTTCCCAAATTGACCGAAACGGCGATTCCTATCACCACGCCGGATACAGGAGAAAAAGAGGGAGGCGACAATGACTTTGCGGTATTGTCTCCGCAAACCGGCTATGAAAGCAACCCGACGCCGTGGGGCGTTCTTTTGATTCTTTTGTGCTGTCTCGCAATAATCGTTTTTTCGTGCTTGAAAACAAGGCGCGCATTCTTTATAATAAAAAAGTCCTTTTCGGACACGGATAAATAAAAACCGATTCTCGGAAGGAGGATTATTTTATGGCATGCTTTGTAGTTCCCGGTGCCGAAGCCGTAGTAGTTACCGCGGCATATTTTGTCGCAAAAAAGCGTGAGCAAAAGCTTGAGCTTCTCAAACTCGATAACACAGCACGGTATGAGACAGCGGAGCCGCGCATCACCTGGTCAAAGAGACTCGGCTGGTTGCTTGCTCTGCTCTGGGGCGGCGTGCTGCTCCTCGCCTTTGAACATTTCTGGCATGGGGAGGTGGTTCCGTTCCCGCCGTTTTTGACGGCGATGTCATCGCCTGAGGACACCGCTGAAATGCTGGCCGAAATGGGCAGCGTTGGAGTTTCCATGGCGGTTACCGTAACGGCGGTATGGGGACTTATCTGCGCGGTTGCCGAGGCAAAGGTCAGAAAACTCAGAACCGCCCTCAAAAAAAACGCGGCTTAAAGGGGGCGTCCCATGACTTTGCTTATTACCGTTATCGCTGCGATTGCAGCCACGGTCGTCTGGTACGCAAATGAAAACAGAGACACGTACAGACTCGGTACTCTTTCGCTCATTTACTGGGGTGCGTCGCTGATGTGGCTTATGGACTTTGTATTTGAATATGCGGAGTTAAAGGCTGAATATTTCAATCAGGAATTTGCCGACATTCTTAACGATTCTCTGCTCGGCGTCGCTGTCGTCGCGCTGGGTCTGGTTGCTTGGCTGATTATCCTGCTGATAAAGGATCCCAAGGGTGTATTCAAAAAGAAATTTGCGAAATAATTATTAATTAATAAAAGAGCCGGGGTTATCCTCGGCTCTTTCGTCATATAAAGCGTTCCTGTTATTATAATAATTCTCTCGCTTCAAAAACGGAAATATCTTTTTCCAGGGCAAGCCGCTTTATATCTTCAAATTCCGGCTTTTCTCTGCGCGTTCCGTAACCTTCGGAACGTTTGATCGTCACCCCGCTTTTTTCCGTAAACTCTCTGTCGAGAGTATATCTGGAGGGCGAGTATTTTCTGATGCCGATGGTTGTGGTGTGCTTAAAAACCAGCGCGGCAAAATCGTCCGCCTGATCCGCTTTGCACAGCAGCGTAAAAAGATAGGCCGGCCGTCCCTTTTTCATAAAAACGGGAGAGAAAAAGCAGTCGAGCGCGCCTTTCGACATCATCACTTCCGTGGCAAAAGCCGCTTCCTCGCCGGTCATATCATCGATATTGCACGAAAGCTCCGTGATCCCACTGTCTTCATATTCAAAAATGCGCAGGATATTCGGACGCAGCAGCTCTTTTGTGCCGGTGCCGACGCCGGTTTTTTTGACTGCGCAAAACCGCGGCGACAAAGTAAATTCATCGGCAAAATACTTTAAGATCGCGGCGCCGGTCGGCGTGCAGAGTTCTGTCATGACGTCGCTTTTGTGATACGGAACGTTTTTGAGAATGTTCGCCGTGGCCGGTGCGGGAACGGGCAGCTCTCCGTGGGCGCATTTTACCGTGCCGTTTCCGACGTTGACGGGAGAGGAGATAATCCTGCCAGGATTAAGCTTTTCTATCAGATATGCGCAGATTGTAACGTCCGCCACTGCGTCCAGCATTCCGAGCTCGTGAAAATGCACCTCACCCACAGACGCGCCGTGCGCCTCGGATTCCGCCTGAGCGACTATGGCATATATATTTTTCACGTCCGTTTTCACTTTTTCGCTGACGTTGAGGGAGTCTATTATCTCAAAAATGTCCGCCAGGTGTCGTTCGTGATGGTGATGATTCCCGTGATGCTCATGAGTCTCGGTTTCGCCGTTTATCACTACGGACAGGTGCGACCCGCGAAGGCCTCCCATGCTCTTTTCTTCGTAGATGATTTCGGTGTGCGGAAGCCCCAGCCTGTTTAACCCGGCCGTCACATCCTTTTTGTCCTCGAACAAATCCACCAGCGCGGAAGCGATCATATCGCCCGCGGCGCCCATTTCACATTCAAAATAAAGGTTCATAGAGTTCACCTACATTTTATTGATCATTCCGGCCAGATAACCTGCGCCGAACCCATTGTCGATATTGACCGCGCAGACTCCGCTTGCGCAGGAATTGAGCATAGAAAGCAGTGCGGACAGCCCGCGGAAATTAGCGCCATAGCCTATCGAGGTGGGAACTGCGATTACGGGGCAGTCCACCAGCCCGCCTATTACGCTCGCGAGCGCCCCTTCCATTCCGGCGACGGCTATTATTACCCTCGCGTTCGCGAGGACTCTTGTATTGTCCAGCAGACGATGGATTCCGGACACCCCCACGTCGTACAGCCGGGTCACCTTGTTGCCGTAATACTCCGCGGTGATGGCGGCTTCTTCAGCTACAGGGATATCGCTCGTGCCGCCGGTGGCTATTACGATGTTGCCCGCACTGCCGGTCTCCGGTTGCTCACCGGCTATTCCTATGCGCGACTTTTCGTCGTAAAAAAGTTTTACGGTCTTTCCGAGCTCGGAGGCTTTTTCCGCGGACAGCCGTGTTATCAGCACGCTTTTTGCCGAACCGGACAGGATATGACCGACGATTCCCGATATTTGAGAGACGGTTTTGCCTTCGCCGTATATTACCTCGTCAGCGCCCTGACGGAGCCCTCTTTGCACGTCAATTTTGGCAAAATCCAGATCGTCATAGGACTGCAGCCGGATTTTGTCCGTGGCTTCGTCAACGGACAGTCCGCCGTCTGCCACTTTTCCGAGCAATACCTTTAATTCATCCTTAGTCATCGGGTCTCTCCTTTATATCAGGACAAATATTACTGTAATATGGTGTCAGCGCAGAAAAAACAGCGTCTTTGTTTTCGCGGAACAGAAGCAGCTCTTTTCTGCCGAATTCCAGCGCCGCGCCTTCGCCAAAGCAGCGCACGCGGAAGTTTTTAAAACCCATACCGCGCAGAGCGTTTTCCGCCGCCTCGGTTTTTGAAAGCAGATCCGCGGTAATCCGCGTTCCGGACGGGATTCTTGTGGCAAGGCAGGCATATGAGGGCTTGTCACTCACGGGCAGAGAGTTTTCCGTCGCAATGAGCCTTATATCCCGCTTTGTCAGCCCGCACTTACGCAGGGGCGACAGCACGCTAAGCTCCTCGAGCGCTTTATATCCCGGTCGGTCCGAAATATCATCGGAAGCGTTCGTCCCGTCAATGACCGTTTGAAAACCGTCCCTTCGCGCTGCCGCCGTTATAACGCCGAAAATGCTTTTTTTACAATAGTAACAGCGGTTTTGAGGATTCGCGGTCACTTTAGCGTCAGAAAGAACGTCATGCTCGATTAATTCCATTTCGACGTCCAGCATTTGCGCCACGGATACCGCGTCCTCGTATTCAAACCGCGGCTGAAACTGCGATTTCACATAATACGCCTTTACCCGGCTCGCATACCGTTTTGCCAGCAACAGCAGCACCGATGAATCCACTCCGCCGGAAAACGCCGCCGCCACGTCTTTGTGCTCTCTGAAAAAATCTTCGATTCGCATTATATAATCTCCGAACTTCCCGGCAATTATAACATAAATTAATATTAATGACATTCTCTTCAAAATAAATACGTAATTCATCATAGAAAAATAGCGTAAAAAATGTTATATTATCTCATGTACAGCATCCGCGCTCAGGCGGAGCTATAACGGAGGACAAAAATGAATATCAAAAAAATCACCGGTATCGGCCTGCTTACGGCCGTTGTCATCGTGCTCCAGTTCCTCGGAGCCTTTATCCGTTTCGGTCCGTTTTCAATCAGTCTCACACTCGTACCTATCATTATCGGCGCGGCGATTTACGGCGTGGCTGCCGGCGCGTGGCTCGGCTTCATCTTCGGTGTGGTTGTGCTGATTAATGACTCCGCGTTGTTTCTTGCGGTTTCGCCTTTCGGAACAGTCGTTACAGTTCTTCTGAAGGGCGTTCTGTGCGGCCTTGTCAGTGGCCTCGTCTACAGATTCTTTTCACGGTGGACTATTCTTTGCCGCAACGAAAAAAAAGACAAGACCTCGTGGACGGTCAATTTCGGAGTGGTTCTCGCGGCAATAGTCTGCCCGGTGGTCAACACCGGTATTTTCATTCTCGGCTGTCTTATCTGGTTTATGCCAACTATTACCGCCTGGGGCGCGGGGCTGGGCTTTGAAAGCGGCGTCAGATACCTGTTTCTCGGTATGATAGGCACCAATTTCCTGATTGAACTCGGCATCAATTTTCTCCTCAGCGCCGTCATCGTAAAGATCATCAGATTTAAGACAAAAGAAGTTATCTGAAATAAAGCATAAATTATTCGTAATTTGTATAATCCGGCCGTGAAAAGCCGGGTTTTTCTTTTAAACAAACAGTTCGAAAACACATAATAATATTAAGAACAAGCCTTTGTTTACTTGTTTAACAATACAGACAAAGAAAAACCGTTGTGTTATACTTACGCCGTCGGAACAAATATCCGTGAACACAGTAAACTTTTTTCAGGAGGAAATCATTATGTCGTATGCACAGGATGTCATAGCAAAAGTCAAAGCTCGTGACGCGCATGAACCCGAGTTCATCCAGACTGTGGAAGAAGTCCTCACTTCTCTCCAGCCCATGCTCGACAAGCACCCCGAATATGAAAAAGCCGGACTGCTTGAGCGTCTTGTAGAGCCCGAGCGTGTTATCGAATTCCGCGTTCCGTGGGTCGATGACGAGGGCAAGGTTCAGGTAAACCGCGGATACCGCGTACAGTTTAACAGCGCCATCGGACCGTACAAGGGCGGCCTCCGTTTCCAGCCTAACGTAACTCTTTCTACTATCAAGTTCCTTGGCTTTGAGCAGACCTTCAAAAACAGCCTTACCACGCTTCCTATGGGCGGCGGCAAGGGCGGTTCCGATTTCGACCCCGCCGGAAAGAGCGATGCCGAAGTCATGCGTTTCTGCCAGGCCTTTATGACAGAGCTTCAGCGCCACATCGGTCCCGATGTTGACGTTCCCGCCGGCGATATGGGCGTGGGCGCACGTGAGATCGGATACCTTTGGGGCCAGTACAAAAAAGTTCGCGGCGCTTATGAAAACGGCGTCATCACCGGAAAGGGTCTCAGCTTCGGCGGTTCCCTTATTCGTCCGGAAGCCACCGGCTACGGCGCTGTCTACTATCTGGTAGAAGCTCTTAAGCACGAAAACGACACCATCGAGGGCAAGACCATCGCCATCTCCGGTTTCGGTAACGTTTCATGGGGCGTTTGCAAAAAGGCTGCCCAGCTCGGCGCAAAGGTCGTCACCCTTTCGGGTCCTGACGGATACATCTACGATCCCGCCGGCGTTATCACCGAAGAAAAGATCGATTACATGCTTGAGATGCGTGCCAGCGGCCGCAACGTGGTCAAAGATTATGCCGACAAATTCGGCGTGGAGTTCTTCCCCGGCCAGAAGCCCTGGGGCGTAAAGGTCGACATCGCCATGCCTTGCGCATACCAGAACGAGCTCGGCATGAAGGAAATCCAGCAGGTCATCGACAACGGCACCAAGTACTACATCGAGGTTGCCAATATGCCTACCACCAATGAGGCTCTTGCTTATGTTATGAAGCAGCCCGGTATGGTCGTTGCTCCTTCAAAGGCTGTCAACGCTGGCGGCGTCGCAGTTTCCGGCCTTGAAATGAGCCAGAACTCCGAGCGCCTGTCCTGGTCAGCCGAGGAAGTCGACGAAAAACTCCACACCATCATGAAGAGTATTTACGACGCATCCGTCGCCGCCGCCGAAGAGGCCGGCCTCGGATACAACCTCGTAGCCGGCGCGAACCTCGCGGGCTTCAAGAAAGTAGCCGACGCCATGATGGCTCAGGGTATTGTCTAAACATTTTCGGTAATTATCGGGGACCCTGCTCAGGGTCCCTTTTTCATCGCCCGGAATTTGATATTTCCATAAAAATATGATATAAATAGTTGATTATTATTGACCTGTTATTATTTCTTATGAAAGGAAACGGCCGGGTGGCCGGTGAGAGACATGGCAGACAACAGACCTATCGGAGTTTTTGACAGCGGAGTCGGCGGACTTACGGTTTTCCGTGAGATTATGAACAAAATGCCCGATGAAAAAGTCGTTTATTTCGGTGATACCGCAAGAGTTCCCTACGGAGACAGAGATCCCATGCAGGTCGTGGATTTTTCCAGACAAATCGTCAGATTTCTGCGCACCCGTGACGTAAAAGCCGTTGTTATCGCGTGCAATACCGCCACGGCGCCCTCTCTTCCTTATCTTCGCGCCGAAAACGACATTCCGGTCATAGGAGTCATCCGTCCCGGAGCAAAGGGAGCCGTCACGGCCTCGCGCAGCGGAAAGATAGGCATTATCGCCACCGCCGGTACCATAAAGAGCGGTCAATATCCAAAAGAAATACACGAAATGTCGCCCGAAGCCGAGGTCTTCGGAAAAGCCTGCCCTAAATTCGTTCCCCTCATTGAAGCCGGAAAGCTCCATGGCCCGGAGACCGGGGAGGTCGTTCACGAATACATTGAGGAGCTCAAAGAAAACGGCATCGACGCTCTTGTTATGGGCTGTACTCATTATCCGCTGCTTTATGACCTCCTTCACGAAGAATGCGGCGACGGCATTACTCTCGTAAATCCCGCTGAAGAAACCGTAAAAGAACTGAGAGAGGTTCTTGCGGAGCGCGGAGAGCTTGCGGAACCGTCCGCGGACGGCCGTTTGCCGGAGCATGAATACTATTGCAGCGGTGATCCCGCCTCGTTCAAGGCTTTTGCCGCGAAGGTTCTCCCGCAGGAGGTTTCCGAAGTCGGCGTTATCGACATAGAAAAATACTGATCGCGGCAATGCCGTCATGAGGTTTGTTTTTGAAGAGCTTTTTTAAGGTTGTTCTGATATTTACGGCAATATGCCTGCTGACCGTTCCCGCCGGGAACGTTTTTGCCGTTGGCGGCGACAGATCGTTGACCCTGACTGACGCGCGCTCAATCAGCGGCTGGCCCTCCGCTCCGGAGATCAGTTCACGCAGCGCCTTTGTTATAGAACTTAAATCCGGCGAAATCCTGTATTCCAAAAATGAAGACGAAGACCGTTACCCCGCCAGCATCACAAAGGTGATGACGGCGCTTCTCGTATTGGAGAATTGCAGTCTCGACGAGGAAGTGACTTTTTCAAAGGCGGCCGTCACCGATATCGAGGACGGCGGACATGACTGGCGATTCAAGGAAGGAGAGGTTCTGACCGTCGAGCAATGCCTTTACGCGCTCATGCTTAATTCTGTCAATGAATGCGCTTACGCGCTGGCGGAGCACGTCGCGGGGTCGGTGGCGGCGTTCGCCGATATGATGAATGAAAAGGCCTCCGCGCTCGGCTGCACCAATACACATTTTGCCAATCCTCACGGTCTGAACGATTCGAACCACATCACTACCGCTCACGATATGGCTCTTATTTTCTGGGCGGCGCTTCAAAATGAAAAATTCTACGAAATAGACTCTACTATATCCTATAAGATTCCGGGAACGGAGCTGTGCCCGGAGGGTTATTCCCTGCAGATGCATCACAAGATGATGATAAAGGGCAGCGGCTATTACAACGAAAACGTAAAGGCCGGAAAAACGGGGTACACCTCAATTGCAAAGCACACACTGGTTACATACGCCGAGCGTGACGGAAAAGAGCTCGTGGCCGTCGTCATGAAAGAGCCGACCGGCGGCGGAGTCATCTATGAAGATACGCGAAAACTCCTCAATTACGGCTTTGACAAGTTTACCCTGACGGACCTCAGCGCCGTGTCAAAGGCCATTTTATACGGAATAAACGGCTCTGCGCCATTGCCGGTTTCCTCTCAGGACAAGATTTATGCCTATCTGCCGGAGTCTTACACAAATGTTTCCGCTGGGCTTGAGCCCGCGGCCGGCGGCGCTCAGGGAGCCATCGCGATAAAAAGCGGAGAAACAGTGCTGTTTACGCGGCCTCTGCGGATTAACGGCGAAGCGCTAAGCGTCGAAAAGCCCTCCGATCCGGAAGAAACAAACGCCTACTCATCCGAAACAGCGGCGAACGAGTCTTCCGCTGAGGAAAGCAGCCCCCTCAAAATCATCTTCAAAGTAATACTAATTACAATAATTGCTTTAATAACGCTTGTAATTCTTTATTGGATTGTGGTACAATTCATAAAGCGCAGGCGCATGCGTCTTCGCAGAAAACAAATAAAAAGAAAGACCGAAATTCAGCGTATCAGACGGCTGCGCGAGCAGCAAAGAAAAGACGCTGACGATTTTGGTATCTGATTTTTTAAATAACAGTCACTAAGGAGAAAAGGAAATGCTCAAAAAGAATGCGGACAATTCATACGAGATAGACCTTATTGCCCTGTTTAAGGCATTATGGAAAAGAGTATGGATTATCATCGTCTGTGCCTTCATTGTGGGAGCCGCGTTTTTTGCCTACGCGAAGCTCAGGATTGTTCCCAGATACAGCTCCAGCACAATGCTTTATGTCAACAACGGAGGCACCATTGACATAAAGTCCTACAAGATCAGCGCCGCTGACCTCAGCACGGCTCAGAGTCTTGTCAGCACCTACATTGTCATTCTTTATTCCCGCTCCTGCCTGAATCAGGTCATCGCAGAGGCCGGACTTGATTATTCCTACGGGCAGTTGGGCTCTATGATTAGCGCGTCCGCTGTGGATGAAACGGAGATTTTCCAGATTACCGTAACATCCACGAATCCCGACGAAGCCGCGCTGATTGCCAATACCATCGCTGAAGTTCTTCCCGAAAAAATCAGCGACATCGTTGACGGCAGCAGCGTGCGCGTGGTTGACTATGCTGTTGTCAGCCGCGGACGCATCTCGCCTAACTACTCCAGATATGCAATCCTGGGAGCTGTTATCGGCGCGGTAGTCTCAGCAATCATCATAATCATCTTCCAGCTTCTTGACGATATTATTCACAGTGATGAATACATCACCGAGACTTATCCCGACATTCCTCTCCTTGCGACCATACCCGATCTGACGCGCCACAACAGGAGCGCTTATAGTTATGGCAACAAAAACAAGATAGCGAGAGGCTACGAAGACGCGTACCGGAGCGCCGTGGCGGATGACAAGTTTTCTAAAAACAACGGAGGAGCGAAGTAATGGCCAGAATTGATAAAAGTCTTAACAACAGCATCGAACAGCGCAAGCTTGTCTGCGAGAATCTGAGCTTTGCGGCGTCCGAAGCCTACAAGCTTCTTCGTGCCAATCTCACCTTTGCTCTCGCGGACAAAAACAGAACACCCGTTGTCGGTATTACCAGCGCCACCAGAGGCGAAGCAAAGACCACGACAGCCATTAACCTTGCGTATACGGTTGCCGAAACAGGTAAAAAGGTTCTCTTGATTGACGGCGATATGCGTCTGCCCAACGTCGCGAGGGTTCTTCAAATGGAAAAGAGCCCCGGTCTTTCAAACGTTATCGCGGGACTGAATAGTATTAATGAAGCGATCCGTGAGACGGAAGCCCAAAACAAATGGTACGTTCTCCCTGCCGGAGACGTTCCTCCGAACCCTTCCGAGCTTCTCAACTCCGAAGGCTTCATTAATTTCATCGCTACTGTCCGCGCGGATTACGATTACATTATTTTCGACCTTCCGCCCGTGGGTATCGTTTCGGACGCTCTCGTTGCGGCGCAGACCATCGACGGACTTATCGTTGTCACCAGACAGGACTACAGCAGCCGCAAGGGTCTCGACCAGTGCATTACGCAGCTCACCCCTCTAAAGGAAAAGGTTCTGGGCATCGTAATGACAGACGCTACAAAGAACGACAAGGGTCGTTACTACGGAAAGAACAAATACAGATCATACTCAAAATATTATGAATCCGGTTACGGTTACGGCTATGGCTATTACGGCAAGTCAAAGAGCCGCGGCAAAAAGCGTAAAGGCGAAACCAAGACCGAAACAAAGGTCGAAATCAAGACCGAGGCGGAGAAATAATAACGGCGTATTTCAGCCGCTGTTCGCCGGATAAAAAAGTTCATCGACAATGCTTGATATACACACACATATACTTCCGGAAATTGACGATGGAAGCAGCTCTGTGGAGCAGAGCATAGAAATGATCAGTATGCTCGTAGAGCAGGGGGTTGACAAAATAGTATTCACCCCGCACTTCTACGCCGAAATGGAAGCTCCGGAGCAGTTTCTGGAGCGCAGGCACGAGGCATACCAAAAGCTTCTGCCTTATTTAAAAGAGCAGTTTCCGGATATCCGCTTCAGGCTCGGCACAGAAATATGCTACTATATCGGCGTTTCCGTAATGGAAGACAAAAAACGCCTCTGTATAGAGGGAACGCCGCTTTTCCTTCTGGAATTGCCTATGTGCAAATGGGAGCGCAGTGTCATCACAGAGGTAAAGGAGCTGGTTCGTTCCGAACAGGTCATCGTAACGCTGGCGCATATTGACAGGTACTTTGATTTCAACCCGCTAAGCGTTTTTGAAGAGCTTGCCCGCATGGGCGTTCTGATGCAGCTGAATGCCGATTTCGCCCTCGAAAAACGGCATCGCAGGTTCATAAAAAAGCTCGCAAAAAAAGGCCTTCTTCACTTTATCGGAACCGATGCTCACAATACCGGGGCGCGATGTCCCAGATACGAAGACGCCATGCGAAATCTCTGGCCGCTGCGGGATTACGTGTTTGGGAACCTAAGCGTCTATGAAGAACAGTTTTTTAATTAAAGCAATTACAGTTCTTAGTATTGCAATTCTAATCGTTTGTATTATAATATTGTTTTTGCGAAAGGACGATGAGACCACTCCGGGCTACGTAGAAACGGTACTTTACCCTTCTACCGCGGAGACCTCCACGGAGGCCGCCAGCGAGTCGGAATCCGAAGCGCCCTACGTAAGCCCCATTAACTGGGAAGAACTTTGGCAAAAGAATACGGACATTTACGCGTGGCTTTTTATCCCCGGAACCGAGATCAGTTATCCCGTTCTGCAGAGCGATACTGACGACACCTTTTATCTGACTCACGATTCCGAAAAAAAAGAGTACAAGGGCGGCTCCATTATGTCCGAGAAGGCTCACAATACCAGGTCTTTCGAGGATCCGGTGACTATCCTTTACGGTCACAAGATGCGTTCGGGCGCCATGCTCGGAACGCTCCAGCCCACATACTCTGACCCGCAGAGTTTCAAGGAGCATCACGAGATTATTATTTACCTTCCCGACAGAGAGCTCCATTACACGGTCTGGGTCACCACTCCGTACTCAAACAGCCACATAATGTTCGCGTATGATGATTTTGAAACTGTATTCAAAGTCCAGCAATTTATTAACGAAGTATCAAGTATACGCTCCATTGAGGGGCAGATAGACGAGACACTTGCGGTGGACAAAACCGATAAGTTTCTGGTGCTCAGCACCTGTCTTATGGGAAAAGTCAAAAGCCGCTATCTCGTCATAGCACGGCTTAATGCCGTAGATTGAGAGGTAAGGATATGAAAAAGAAATTGGCAGTAGTACTTGCAGCTGTGCTCGTACTCGTAATGGCGCTTCCCGCCTACGCTGCGAAGTACACCCCCAGCGTAGAGCAGAACGGTGCTCCTTCTGTAGTTCAGCAGCAGAACAGCTCAGGAACATATGTTGACTTCCTGGCTTATGACGATGAAGGTCACGAGCTTCCTCCTGCAGACGTTGATGACCTCATTCTTGTTATCACCCCCATCGGACAGAAGGACAGCGCTCCGAACCAGCAGATCAAGGACATCCTTGCATGGGCAAAGAGCGATATCGACAATGCCGCCGATCTGACCAAGCTTGTTTCCGGTCTTCAGGCAAAGCTTGACGATCTTGCAAAGACTGACTCCAAACTCGAGGGAGCAAAGGCCAAAGATCTCGTTGTCTGCGACCTGTTCGATGTTGCCCTGGTTCGCAAGAGCGACAATTCCTACGTCTCTTTTGCTGACGCCGGCATCAGCTCACTCAAGATAAAGCTTGACTGCTCCGGACTTAACATCGCCCTTATGGCTGCCAACGCCGGTGGCTGGACGATTCTTGACGGAACCGAGCTCTCCTCGGACGGCACTATGACCATTACTCTCAGTGACCTTGGCGCCGTTGCATTCGTAAGGGTTGGAGCTGCCGATAGCGGCGGAAAGACTTCTCCTCAGACCGGTTATGCTGCTGACAACGGAATCCTTGTTTCCGTAGCGCTTGTAGCTGCCCTTGTCGGAGTTGTTGGAGCATGCACACTTGCTGACAAAAAGAGAGCATAATGACTTTGCAACCCATAGTCAGAAAAATCAAAAAAAATAAAAAAAATATCCTTAAAATATTAGCAGTGATAGTTGCTGTTGCCGGAATGCTCGTGATACTGTATGTAGCAGACGCGCCCGAACCCGGCAGCAGCACTGCTGCACAGGAAGAGGACGAAGACAGGCAGATTACCTATTTCAACGGTAAAGCCTATCGTTTTAAGGACAATGTTCAGACAGTCCTGCTGATAGGAATTGACAAATATCTCGAGGAAATCAACATTCCCGAGGACACGAATCTCAATACCCAGCAGGCTGATTTTGTTGTTCTTTTAATCATTGACAATTCCACAAGGTCGTATAAGATGCTCCAGATAAACCGTGATACCATGGTTCCGGTCAGAGAACTCGGTCTGAACGGCGAGGTGCTGCAGACTGTCACAGAGCAGCTCGCGCTTTCGCATACATACGGCAACGGTGGAAAAGAATCTTGCCGCAATACCGTAAAATCCGTAGAGTCGCTTCTCTTCGGAATAGATATTGAACACTACGTAGCCTTTACCATGGACGCCATACCTATTATCAATGACGAGGCCGGCGGGGTAACGGTTCTGATAGAAGATGATTTTTCAGCGGTGGATCCCGAATTGGTAAAGGGACAGGAGATTACTCTTAAGGGAGATCAGTCGCTGGAGTATATCAGAGCCAGAGGACAGATGTCGGATCCCACGAATATTGCCAGAATGGGAAGGCACCGTACATATATGAACGCGCTTTTGACGGCGGCGTTGGCCAAAATGGAAGCCAACTCTACCTGGGGAGCTAAGACTGTCGGAGAAGTCTGGGAGTATCTCACAACGGATTTGCTGACAGGCGGTATCAGTGATATGGCTGATATTCTGGCAAAATATGAGCGAGGCGAGATTCTCACCATTGAGGGTGAGACCAAAACGACCGATTTCGTCGAGTTTTACCCCAATGAAGACGCCCTCAAAAAACAGGTAATCGAACTGTTTTTTGAACCGGTGTCTGAGTAAATAACCCTATTTTTCCGGGAGGGGGAATTTTGACCACTAGCAAATCAAGGCTTTCTCATACTCGGTGGCGGTTGGTCCTGTACGATTTGATAATCTGGGTAGCCACGTCATGGCTGCTCTTTTTCTTTCACCCGTCGGGATCGGAGAGAGCTACGTCATTTCATATTTTTCTAATGATTACGGCGGGGGCGCTGCTCCTGCTCATTTTCAGACTGCTTTTTTCGGTATACAAACAGGTTTGGCGCTACGGCGGAATCGGCTCGTATCTGCGCCTGATACTCGCGGATCTTTCTGCCGGCTTTCTTTTTGTCGGAGGCGGCAGGCTTCTCATTGAGATTATTCCCGATTTCTACTTTGTCAGGGCTCTTCTCGCGACTTGTGTCATTTGTGTCAATCTGCTCACTTGCATCATAATCAGAATGGCATATTATATCTGTTATCGCAGGTCCGGAGGACAGGGCTTTGAAGGCAGAGTAATGCGCCGCATGCTCAAGGTTTTCGGCGGCATAAAAGCCAACGAGGACACCGACGAAATGCTTGCGCGTGAAAAAAACAAGAAACGCCTTGCGATAGTCGGCGCGGGCAGAGTAGGTTCGGCGCTCGCCGAGGAACTTATTTCCAATTCCATGTCCGGATACAATCCCGTCTGCTTCATCGAGACAGACCACACAAAAGTCGGCAGAAAAATATTCAATATCCCGATTTTATTCGAAAAAGCCGTAGATGAAGCGGAACTCCGCAACATGAATATAGACGAAATAATTCTGGCCATACCGGACTCCACTCCGGAAGCCAAAAAACAGCTTTTTGACCACTACAAGGATTTCGGATTCCTTGTCAAAGTATATGACTATCCTTTCGGAAACGGTGACAGGAGCGGACGCAGGTCTATCCGTGAGTTTACCATCGAAGAGCTTCTTGCCAGAAAACCTATTTCACTCAGCGATTCACGCGTCAGCGATTATTATAAAGGAAAAACCGTACTGGTCACAGGCGGAGGCGGTTCCATCGGCAGCGAGCTTGCCAGACAGATAGCCTCCATGCAGGTGGAGACGCTCGTTATACTCGACATTGCCGAAAACACCACCTACGAGCTCCAGCAGGATCTCAAATCTGATTTTCCGGGGCAGGACGTCAGGGTAGAGATATGTTCTGTCTGCGACAGGCCGCAGCTCGAAAAGGTATTCAAAAAATACAGACCGCAGATTATTCTCCACGCCGCAGCGCACAAGCATGTTCCTCTGATGGAGCATAACAGCGTGGAATGTGTTGTAAACAATGTCTACGGAACCAAAAACGTAATAGAGCTTGCTTCCGAATACAAATGCGAGCATTTTATTCTGGTTTCCACGGACAAGGCTGTTAATCCGACCAATGTTATGGGCGCCACAAAGCGCATCTGTGAGCTCATGCTGCATGTTGCCGCCCGCCGCGAAGGCAACACCACCGTTTATTCGGCCACCAGATTCGGAAATGTTCTGGGCTCGGCAGGTTCGGTGGTCCCGCTTTTCAAAAAACAGATTGCCAAGGGCGGCCCCGTTACCATTACGCACAAAGACATCATCAGATACTTTATGACCATCCCCGAGGCGAGCCAGCTCGTGCTGACATCCGGCGCGATGGCAAAAAACGGCGAGCTCTTCGTGCTTGATATGGGAAAACCTGTCAGGATTTACGATATGGCGGAAAACATGATAAAGCTTTCGGGATACAAGCCGGGCGTCGACATAAAGATAGTTGAAACCGGTCTGCGCCCCGGCGAAAAGCTGTATGAAGAGCTCCTGATCAACGGCAAAGAGCAGGGCAAAACAGAAAACGAACTCATCTTCATCGAAAAGGATACTCCTCTTGAGGAAGCGGAACTGGAGCGCAGGCTCGAGCTTCTCCAAAAGCCGATAGCTGAGCTCGACGACGAAGGAATAAAAGAAGTTATGCCGCTCGTGGTGCCGACTTATTCCAGAAAAAAACAGGCATAAATATTTTTCGGGCAGGAAAACCTGCCCGATTTTTAACCGGAGAAAAAATGTCCGAAACAAAAGCAACACTCGGAACAAAAGAATGGTATGAACTTGTCAGCCTTGGCGCCGATGCGCTGCTGACGGTCCGGCCCTCGGGAACCAGTATGCTCCCGCTGATACGCGGCGGAAAAGACACTGTGCTGGTGGCCCCTCTTCGGCGAGCGCCAAAAAAAGGTGATATACTCCTTTTTCACCGCCATGACGGAAAAGACATCCTGCACCGTGTCCGCAGATTCAGCGGCGACAGCATCATTATGCTCGGAGACGGCAGCATCGGCGAGGATGGACCCATCAAAAGAGAAGACATCCTGGGAATAGCCGTCATCCTCATAAGAGACGGAAAAAGCATACCTCTGGACACCCGGTTCTGCCGCTTCCGCGGCCGCGTCCACCAGCTTTTTCTTCGTCCCCGGAATTTCCTCAAAAGGGTCAAAAGAAAGCTGACCAGCTGATAGTTTCAAATCGCTCTCTTTCTATTCAAAATCATAATTAAATTAATGAAAAAGCATAATATTTCTTATGTTTATTTGTTGATTTTTTTAACTAATATGTTAGAATTAAAATCTAAAAGGTGAAATGGGTTTTTGCGCCATTTTTGCTTTGCTGTACTCTGAACCATGAGAAAAATTTAACGGTTTTTCCCTCAAAGGAGGATGAAGTATGAAGCGCATTTATAAAATATTATCTCTGATTTTGTCGGCCGCGATGGTTTTCGGCTCTTTTTCTGTCAGCGCTTTTTCTGTAGATGTTGTCGCCACCATCAGCGGCAGCAGCACGGTTTCCGGAGATTATACGGATCTGTATGAGGCGTATGACGCGGCCATAAACGTAAACGAGGCCGTTACCATCACGATGAAAAAGGACGTCACGTTAGACAGTCCTCTTTACGAGAGTTCCACCGTTCCTAAAAACTCAAAGGGCATAACTTTTGACCTGAACGACTGCACCATCACCGTAGAGGGTGGAGGCTATTTCCTCAAAAACAAAACCCCTCTCACCATTACCGATAACAGCGCAGGAAAGGGGGGCACCATTCAGTCCTCCGAAATGACCGACAATAACGGTCTGATTTATCACAACATCGGAAAGGACATGATCATCGAAGCCGGAACATTTATCGCAAACGGCAAATACGTCGTTAATGCTTCCGGATATCAGGCGGCCAACGTCATTATTTACGGCGGCGTATTCCAAAACACCGATGGCGGAACAAGTATCAGAGCCAATACTTCCAATATCAGGGTAATTGCCGGAGAGTTTTACGGAGCTCCCGGAACCCGTGTCACAATAGAAGGAGAAAAGACCGGTGATGATTCACACTGGATTGTCGTAAAGAGCCCGCTGGCCGAGGTTACGGTCAAGGGAGTCACGAACGAGTACTATACTCTTAATGACGCTCTTCTCGCCTGTGTCGGTCCCACGACCGCCCCGGTAGGCGGCGAAGTTTATCTCAAGCTTTTAAGAGACATTTCAATCAGCGCCAGAATGACCCTTCGCACCGGCACCACCACCACCGATGCCACCACTCGAACCATTACTTTCGACGCGAATGGTCACACCATCACAGCCTCGCAGAAAAACGGTCTGGAGATTATCAACAAAAACACCACGCTAAGGCTTACGGGCAACGGTACATGGATTATTCCGGATGACGGATATTTCTTTACCGGAAACAACGGCTCCGTACTCATAGTCGAAAGCGGCACCTTTATCGGGGCGGGAAAATACGCGTCAGACAAGCAAATAGTAGGCACCGGCAGCGTTTCATGCAGCATCACGGGCGGAAAATTCTACGTAGATCCCTCGTCTCACGCTATTGGAAGCATTACCGAGGGTACGGACGATCTGGGTGATTACTGGCTTGTTTCACCTGTTGTTGTCGCTTCGGTTACCATAGGCACGGAACTGACTGAGTATAATACCATTTCGGGCGCGGTATCAAAGGTCGTGGAGGCCGGCGAAACCCCTGCCGTACTCACGATTCTTCGCGACATAAAAATGACCGCCAGGTCTCTGTTTGCCGAAGGGGCGTCCATGTCTGACGACCTTACGGCCAGAGATATCACGCTGGATCTTAACGGGCACACGATTGACGCCTCCGGTCTCAACAGCGGCGCGTTCGGTATAGGCAAGGGCGCCAGGCTTACCATTATTGACAGCAGCGGGACCAATCAGGGCACCCTGCGCACCGGCGGCGGTTATCACATCTATCTGCCTTCTGACAACAGCGTACTGATTTACAAGAGCGGTACTTTTATCGGAACCACTCCCGTTGAAGACGGACACACCGGATTTATCAGACGCAATGACGAAGGCCAGTACGTCGGAAACGTTTCAGCCATAGGAGGTCTGTTTGATCTGGATCCTTCGGAGGGCGATCAATCAATAGTAGACGAAACCGTTTACAAAGTTGAGGAACAGGGCGGAAAATACGCTGTAAAATCCAAGTTCGCTCCCGACGTCGTCGCGTCCTTTAACGACACAGGTTACGGCACCGTGGGCGAAGCAATCGCCGCGGTTCTGAACACGGAGTCAAAGTCCGGTACTATTATCTTTGTTGCCGACGTTACTCTTTCCGGCAAGATTGCCGTGTTTGATAAAGACGCCGACATTACCTTTGATCTGAACGGACACACCGTCAGAGAAGAAGAGGGCGGCGCCGCCAGGATGATAGAGATTGTAGGCGGAAGCGCCGCTTTTACAGACGGAACGCTCGTTCTTTCAAACGAAATATCCTATGACGGACATATCAGTGTCGAAGGCGGGGCGCTGCGGCTGACGGGCGTTACTATAGAGAGCGAGGCGGAGTCGCTTTCCTCTTCGGAGGGCGGAGCCGTTTATGTAGCCCCCGGCGCGGAGCTTAACGCTGACAGCAAAACCGTTTTCGTCAACTGCTCATCAAAAGAAGGCGCCGCGGTTTACGTTGATGCGAACATGCAGACAGGAACCGTAGGCAAAGCCTATATCGACGCCTCATTTACAGACTGCGCTTCCACGGACGAAGCTTCGGTCGCTCCCGTATACAGTTGCGGTTTTGTCTTTGTCAGCTCGGAGCTTGCGACGGACGGGAATGTCTACCAAAAAACCACTGCCGCAAAGGTTTTGAGCGCGGCGCCCACGCTTGAGAGTGATTTCAGATTCAAGATAGTCTCCCAGATCGCTCTGTCGGCGGACGACGCCGAAGCGGAAACGGGTCTTGCCGTAAACTTTGATGGAAAAGAAACGTTTTATCCGTCGGCTCTTGCTGACGGAATGGGACGCTACAGCTATCAGATTGACGGAATCACCGCCAACAAGATGGCCGACGATATAGAATTCACTGTCAAAACCTCGGACGGAAAGGCTCTTTCCGCGGTAAAGCAGTATTCTGTTCTCATGTACTGCGCAAATGTTTTTGAGAGCACGCTCGAAAATGACCACGACAATTTCAGGCTCCTTGAGTTGTTGGCCAATATCGTAAAATACGGTTATGAGGTTCAGAAATATTGGGGCGAAGGCAAGGCCTTCGAAGTTCCCGAACAGTTTGTGCCGTATATCTCAACGGCGCTTCCCACCGCGACCGACAATGTAAAGCGCACCACCGTATCCGCTGTGGACGCCGGCACATACAAGATCAAGGGAGCCTCCATAAACATCAACGACAGAGTCGGTATTTTCTTCAATGTGTTCACTACAGACCCTCAGGCCACCATAAAGGTGTTCTGCGGGGGCGAAGAGATTAAGAGTCTCATAGTCGCGGAACAAACGGTAGTGGAGGCAGATGTTTACAGAGTAGAGCTTGATCGTCTTACCCCGCTTGAATTCTCTGAAGAATTTGAGATTATTCTTTACAACGCCGGTGGCGAACAGGTCCACGGAGTGGCGTACAGCGTCAATTCTTATTGCTACGCAAAACAATCTAGCGTTAACGTCAGGGACATCAGTCTGGCTGTTTACAGATACGGACTGACAGCTTATGCATACAAATACTATACGGAGGAGTAAAATGAAAACTTACGCAAAACCCGAAGTCGGCATTTTCGAGATTATGTCAGAAGACGTTCTGCTTGACAGCATAGATCTTCCCATCGATGAATTCGATGAGGAGGCTCCTTCTGTGGTACAGGAACCATAATCATCAAAAATCGTTTCAGGAGACTTTCATAAATGAAGGCATTTTCGAAGCTTCTCGCTTTTGCGGTGCTTCTCGTTTTCATAGCCGGGCTGTCTGTCAACGCCTTTGCTGTGATACCCATCGATGATGAGGGAGAGGAGCCCATCCGGATTTGCGAGCATATACCCGCGGAAGCGGTAACAGAGAATATGATCGGGGCCACGGAGCAATCCGAAGGCTCTTATGACAGCGTGGTTTACTGTACGCTCTGCGGCGAAGAACTCAGCAGAACCCGCATCGTCATTCCGGCCCTCATACCCGTTCATACAATCAGCGGTTCAGACGTCGTCTGGACATTTAACGCCGGAAATCTGACCGTTTACGGCTCCGGTACTATCAAAACTTACTCAAGCACATCCATGCCCTGGTATGATTATCGGGATCAGACCACGAGCATAGTTATCGGAGACGGAATAACATCCATCGGAAACTACGCTTTCTTTGAATTTCGGAATGCCGCTTCACTTACGCTTGGTAGCTCTGTCACCTCAATAGGTGTTAATGCCTTCTCAAAATGCTACAGCCTTACCGAAGTTGAATTTCCCGAAAGTCTTACCAGCATTAACAACTACGCATTCAACAACTGCTCCGGTATTACACTTATGGTTTTTAACAGCGCCGCCGCCCCTTCATTTGCGGCAAACGCTCTTGCTAACACAAAGGCTCATATGATTTATCAGTCCACATGGTCCGGCTTCACAAAAGACAAATATGCCGGCAAGGGCATTTGGCTCGTGGACCATATCGGAGGAAACTGCGGAACACCCAAGTACAGCCTTGACAGGGGCGTTATGACCATCAGCGTCAAGAGTGGCACTGCCGGCATGAGAAGCTACGGCAAGGGACAGCCTGATTGGTACAACTATAGAGATGAAATCCTCAGCCTTGTTGTGGGCGAAGGCGTAACTTCGGTTGGCGCTTACACCTTCTATGATTGTGCTAATCTTTCCGAGATTTCCCTCGGAAGCAGTGTTACCAAGTTGGATACCTGCTGCTTCTATGGCTGTACTTCGCTTACTGAGATTACGCTCCCTGCCAGTGTTACTACTTTGAACAATTATGCCTTCAGTTACTGCACCGGCATTACAGATATCGAATTTACCGGAGAAACAGCCCCCGCCACTGTCGAATCTTCTGCATTCAGTATGGTTAAGGCAAAAGCCCTTTACCCCGCCACCCAGAGCTGGGAGGCATTTAATAAGGTCGGCTACGGCGGAGCCATTTACTGGACCGACGATCCCTATGAAGAGATTATCGGTGGAAACTGTGGCAATAAGTCCGCATGGATACTGGTTGACGGCACTTTGACCATTTACGGACAGGAAGGAACCAGAAGCTACGGTTCAAAGACTGATGTTCCGTGGTACGAGTACCGTGAAGAAATCACTCGCATTGTGGTGGAGGACGGTATCACTTCAATAGGCAATTACATGTTTATGGGATGTGAGAACGTTACGGAGGTCTACCTGAGCAATACGCTCAGAAAAATCTGCGTAAACGCTTTCTCTACCTGCCGCGGCCTTACATCCATCACAATCCCGGCTTCGGTCACTGATATTTACGCTTATGCCTTCAACAAGTGCTCCGGTCTGCAGACCGTGACTTTTGAGGGAAACGCCGCCGATATCTCGATCAACGGTCACGCATTTGAAAATACGGGCATTAAGCTTTGATCACAAAAATAAAAGCATATTTTTAAAATTTGTTTTTATATATTAAAGAAGGAGAAGAACATGATGAAGACTCTTAAAAAACTAATTGCGGTTATTACCGCCGCGGTCATGGTTTTCGGAACCCTTACCGTGACGGCGTATGCCGAAGATGACGTTGCGTCGATAGACGGAACACCTTATGAGTCGCTTGAAGCCGCCGTTGAAGCAGTCACGGACGGACAGACCATTTTGCTCGGCGCGGATTATGACACCGCGCACTATAACCTGATTGATCTGAACGGTAAAACCAAAAAGTCGTTTACTATCGATTTAAACGGATTAAACCTCACGGGTGATTCCTCAAATCCGACTTTTAAGTTCAGAAACGTCGATGTCACTTTGAAGAACGGTAAGATTTCCGGAGACAAGAACGTCGGACGTGCCGGTATTTACGCGTGGTCAGGATGTACGATTACGCTCGGAGAGGGTCTTGAGATTACCGGCGCCGGCGGAAACTACGGATATATAGGTACTCTTGGCACCTCATCCGCGAAGTGCAATATGATTATCGACGGCGCTTACATTCATGACTGCACATGCTCTCATTCTTCCGGCGCCGGAGTCTATGCCGCCAGCAACAGTTCTATAACAATACTTTCCGGAACAATTGATTGTATCGTTTACGCCTATGCCGGTCCTGTGACCGTCGAAGGCGGATTTTTCGGAGAGAGTTCGGGATTCGGAAAGGGCAGCTCAGGCTCTGTCAGCATCACCGGAGGATACTATTACGAAGAGCCCGGCGACTACATCAATTATGACGCTTACGAATGGATTGATGATGATTCCATAGACGGATATACCGGATATGTTCAGGAAATACAGGATGCCGCCAAACTCGTTGAGAACGTTACGACGGGAGCGCAGTATCTGACTCTTACCGAGGCCATAAACGATCTTTCCGCGGCAGGACAGACACTTCGTCTTCTTGATGATTTTGACGGCAGCAACATAAGTATCGCCATCAGCGCGGCGCCATACGCTTTCACGCTTGACCTTAACGGAAAGACTCTTTCCGGCAGCGGTAGCTCCCGCATTCTTGAAATATCGGGTTCTAACGTTACTGTTATAAACGGTACCATAGCTTCCGACGAGATGACGAGCAACAGAGGCGGTATCAGAGTTGCCGGAAACGGCACGGTTACGCTCGGCGAGGGTCTGACCGTATCGGGAGCCTGTCAGAATCTGTACGGATTTATCGGAAACTACAATGCCGGTACCATCATTATTGACGGCGCTACCATTACCAATATGACCAGCACGTCAAATGATTCCGGTATTTACATTTCAAGCGACGGTGTTTTAAATATTATATCCGGTCATATCGACACCAAGATTTACGGATACGCGGCATCCGGGTCTACTTCCTCTATCACCATTACCGGCGGATATTTCGGAGAAAATGAAGCCGGCGCTTCTCTTTACAGAGGAAGCACCAGATGCGCTACGACTGTTACGGGCGGATATTATTTCTATGAGCCCGAATATGTTGCGAGTGGATACAATGTCGAAGACAACGACGATCCCGAAACAATGGAGGCCTATCCTTATAAAATCGTTCAGGGTTCCATCAAAGCTACCGTCGCGATAGGCGATGGTGATTCCGTACAGTATCCTTCCGTTGACGCGGCTCTTGCCGCCGCGGTCGACGCCGGAACTACCCCTGTCGTCATCGAAATCCTTGACGATGACGAGGTCAAATCCGGCACGTCGTCCAGCCAGTATATATTTGATGCCGGCGCCAATATCACGATTAACCTTAACGGATACACCCTCACCAGAGGAACAGCGACCAGAATGCTCAGGCTCAACGGAGCTACCATGACCATCAGCGGCGGAACCGTGGAAAATGACGGTGAGCGCGCATACACCGGCGCGAACGGCGCGTTTGCGTATGTCGATGACGGCAGTACGCTGAACCTCAATAACGTCACTGTTCAGAACTTTATCGCCGGAACAAACTCCAGCGACGTAGCCAGAAGCTCCGGCGCTATCCACATCGTGGGCGGCAGCAGCGTTGTCATGACAGGGTCAACCATCACCAACTGCCACGCCGACGACAAGGGCGGCGCTGTAACGGTTACTTCCGGATGCACCCTTACCCTGGACGGCGACAGCTCCATTTCTTACTGCAACGCACCTCAGGGCGGCGCTATCTATATTGACAGCAACGGAAATACAGGCTTGTTCGGAAAAGTCTATATTAACGGTTCTATTACAGGATGCTTCTCCACGGGAAACGATGAATACACCGCGGATCAGCCTATTTACAGCAACGGTTTCGCGTATCTGAACGGTACTCTGACCTATGAGGGCGCCATGGTATTCCAGAAGAGTTCAGCGGCTGAAATTACAAGCATAGGCGGCGCTCTTTCGGACATCGTTACGATCACCGCGTATGCTCTGGTCGTTCCGGGTCAGGACTTCACCGAACCCGTTATGTACTACAGTAACGGAGAAAGGCTTTCCGCGGATGGTACTCAGACCGGAACAAACACCTATTCGTTCAACGCCTCCGTGAATATCAATCGTCTGGCCACGAACATGAATCTCAGAGTGGTTATGGACGGAAAGGGCGTGTCCCCCGCCATAGAGTATTCCGTAATGGATTATTTTGACGAGCTTCAGAAACAGGGCGTTACCGGAGCTGAGGAAACCCTGATGGCCAACCTCGCTTATCTCGCGAAAGCCCTTGTTGACGGGCAGTACGCCGAGGGCACAGAGGTAGTTCCTTTCGAATGGATGGATGCGGCCCGCACAGACGCGGCCCCCGCTGCCACCTACGTAAAGCAGACAGTCGTTCAGGCTACTGACAGCGCAAACTACAAGATTGTCAGCGCGACGCTTAACGTATCCGAAGACATAGCTGTTGTATTCTACGTCAGAACGCTCGAAGGCGGCAGAACGATAATCAAACTTGATGGAGAAACCGTAGAAGACTTTACTATGCCTTACAACTGCGAAAAGGGTATGGTAACAGCCGGAAGTGTCTCCCCCGCTTTATATGATTCACAGTATATCGTTGAACTGTACAATACCTCGGGTGAACTCGTTCATTCGGTACAGTACAGTGTTAACGCATATTGCGTATCCAAGGCCGAAAGTGACAGTGATTTAGCGATCGCTATCTACAATTACGGCACGGCCGCGCAAGCTCTTGACTAAAGAAAGGAGATAGTTATGAAGAAAGACGCCTACAGTGCACCTTTAGCCAAGACGGAAATGCTGAGTACGGAAAATGTACTTCTGAGTAGTTTTGACGGATTTGATCTTCCAATTGATCAATTTCCGGAACCCTAAAACTTGAAGTTGTAATTCCTACTTTATGCAACACCGGGAACCGCTGCAAACTCCATGCAGCGGTTTTTCTCGTCCCTGCGCTCCTTTTTAAAAATGTTCGCGTCCTCATTGTAAAAAACGGTGGATGATGATAGAATAGTAAATCATTAAAAGATCGGTTCATTTTTTGACACGATTTGACAGGAGGGATATTATGAAAAAATATATCAGACTTTTCATCACTATGATTATGACCGTGTCGCTTCTTTTCGGGCTCTGCGCGATGTTTACGGCGTGCGGCGATGAAGAAACAACCGCCGCGGAAAGCGAGAGCACCCTTGAGGCCGAAGGACAAGCCACCGAAAAGGACACCCAGGGCTTTGACCTGCCTGAGGACGTTTTCGACGACCTCACCATCGGCGACAGGATCGATATTATAAAAGAAAACGCAGAAACCATAAAGAACATTCAAAAAGAAGGTATCACCGAGGAAAACAAAGACACCTACAAAAAAGCCGCCGAAAAAATCAAGGAAGTAGCTCCCGAACTCGGCAACGTAATTGACGAAGGAAAAGAAGACGGCACTATTGATACCGAAAAGATCGATGAAACCATAAATGACCTCGAAAAGCAGAAAGAGGAAATGGAAAACGCTACTTCGGCAGATGACCCTTCAAACGACGGCGCGTCCGAAAACTCCGAAGAACCCGGCACTGACTCTGACGGAAACGTCACCCTGCCTTACGGCGGAGAGCCCATCGAGCTTCCCACCATCACATTTGACTGATAAATTTTTTTAAAGGGAGACTTGTTTTATGCCCAATTGGTTGACTGTCATATTTATAGTTCTTGCCGCAGTAGCCGTCGTTCTCGTAGTGCTCTATTTCGTCGGTCGAAAGCTTCAGCGCCGTCAGGGAGAACAGGCTCAGGCCATAGAAAACGCCAAACAGGTGATTTCTATGCTTATAATAGATAAGAAAAAATTAAAAGCCGCGGAGTCCGGTCTTCCAAAGGTGGCGGTGGATTCCATCCCCAAATACCTTCGCTGGAACAAACTCCCCATAGTAAAAGCCAGAGTGGGAGCGCGCGTTATGAACCTGGTCGCCGACAAATCCGTTTTTGACGCTCTTCCCGTCGGAAAAGAAGTAAAAGTAGAGATCAGCGGTATTTATATCACCGGTATAAAGTCTGTCCGTGGCGGCAGCATAGAGCCTACCAAAAAGCAAAAAAAGGCCAGAGAAAAAGAAAAGGCAAAGGCTGAGAAAGTCAAAACCAAATAATTAAAGATTTCGCGGAGCCGAAAAACGGCTCCGTTTTTTTTATTTGAAAATTTTTTAATTTTTTAATTGACAACTTGAGTCCGGATTGCTATTATGAAGTTTGCTATTCTGGAAATGTATGCCCCTTAGTGGCGGCTGCAGTTTCAGAAAGTGGCTTAAATAAACGTTTTTAGGCTTTTTAAAATAAAGTTCAGGAGTGAAGCGTCTATGGAAAAGAACAGACTGCGGCCGACCAAAATCGGCAAAAACGTTCGAATGAGTTTTTCGAAGCAAGAAGAAGTTTTAAAGATGCCAAATCTGATCGAAGTCCAAAAGGGCTCGTATCAGTGGTTCCTGGATGAAGGACTGAAAGAAGTTTTCGAAGACATTTCCCCCATCACGGATTATTCCGGTCATCTCAGCCTGGAGCTCGTGGACTACAAGCTCTGCCGCGACGATGTGAAATATTCCATCGAGGAATGCAAAGAGAGAGACGCCACATACGCGGCTCCCATCAAGGCGCGTGTTCGTCTCGTAAACGAAGAGACCAGCGAGATCAAAGAGCACGAGATTTTCCTCGGCGATCTGCCGCTCATGACAGAGAGCGGTTCCTTCGTTATCAACGGTGCGGAGAGAGTCATCGTAAGCCAGCTTGTCCGTTCTCCCGGCATTTATTACAGCAAAGCCCACGACAGATTGGGAAACAGCCTTTACAGCAATCAGGTCATCCCCAATCGCGGCGCATGGCTTGAATACGAAACAGACTCAAACGGCGTTTTTTACGTTCGCGTGGACCGCACCAGAAAGCTTCCCGTCACCGCCCTTATCCGCGCACTCGGCGTAGGCACCAATGCCGAAATCACGGAGATGTTCGGCGAGGACCCTATGCTTTCCGCCACTCTCGAAAAGGACTCCTCCAGAAACTGCGACGAAGGTCTGCTGGCTCTGTATGCAAAGATCCGTCCCGGCGAGCCGCTCTATGCTGATAACGCCCGTTCGCTCCTTGAGTCCATGCTCTTTGATCCAAAGAGATATGACCTGGCAAAGGTCGGACGTTACAAATTCAACAAAAAACTCCATCTGCGCCGCCGCATAGCCGGACACGTACTGGCGGAGGACGTGGTTGATACCGATACCGGCGAAGTCATCGCAGAGGCCGGAACTCTCGTCACCAAAGAAATGGCCGACGATATCCAGAATTCCGGCGTCGCCGCTGTCACCATAATTGCAGAAGAGGGCCGCCATGTAAAGGTTCTCTCAAACCGCATGGTCGATATGAGATGCTTTGTGGACTTTGATCCCGCTGAGGCCGGCGTAAAGGAGCTTGTCAGCTATCCTGTCCTTATGGAACTGATGGAGCAGTTCTCCGACGAAAAAGAACTTAAAGAAAACGTCAGACGCAGCCTCGGACGTCTCATTCCAAAGCACATTACTAAGGAAGACATTTTCGCTTCCATTAATTACCTTATTCATCTGAGCCACGGAGTGGGCACCTCGGACGATATCGACCACCTCGGAAACCGTCGTATCCGCGCTGTGGGAGAGCTTCTTCAGAACCAGTACCGCATAGGTATCTCCCGTCTGGAGAGAGTGGTGCGCGAGCGTATGACCACTCAGGATATCGATGAGATTACTCCCCAGTCTCTCATCAATATCAAGCCCGTTACTGCTGCAGTGAAAGAATTCTTCGGAAGCTCCCAGCTCTCGCAGTTTATGGATCAGAACAACCCGCTTTCGGAGCTCACTCACAAGCGCCGTCTTTCGGCTCTCGGCCCCGGCGGACTTTCCAGAGACCGCGCAGGCTTTGAGGTTCGTGACGTTCACTACACGCACTACGGACGTATGTGCCCCATCGAGACTCCCGAAGGTCCCAACATCGGACTTATCAACTCGCTGGCCACCTATGCCCGTATCAATGAATACGGCTTCATCGAGGCTCCCTACCGCGTAGTTGACAAAACAACCGACCCCGAAAACCCCATCGTCACAAAGGACGTTATCTACCTGACCGCCGACGAAGAAGACGAATTCGTCGTGGCTCAGGCAAACTCCCTGCTCGATGAGGAAGGTCATTTTATCAAGAAAAATGTTTCCGGCCGTTACCGCGACGAGACTTCGCAGTTTGAAAAGACCTCAGTTGACCTGATGGACGTTTCTCCCAAGATGGTCTTCTCGGTCGCAACGTCAATGATTCCGTTCCTTGAAAACGACGATGCAAACCGTGCCCTCATGGGCTCGAACATGCAGCGTCAGGCGGTTCCGCTCATGCTTACCGATACTCCTATCGTAGGCACCGGCATGGAAGCAAAAGCTGCTTCGGACTCCGGCGTTTGCGTTATTGCGGAGCACTCCGGAACGGTTGAGCGCGTCAGCGCGGACAGCATCACCATAAAGCTCTCAAACGGCAGCAGAGATGAGTACAGGCTTTCCAAGTTCAAACGCTCAAACCAGTCAAACTGCTACAATCAGACCCCCATCGTCAGCAAGGGCGAAAAGGTCAAAGCGGGCGATGTCATCGCTGACGGTCCCGCTACCTGCGGCGGCGAGATAGGTCTCGGCAAGAACCCGCTCATCGGATTTATGACCTGGGAGGGATACAACTACGAAGACGCCGTACTGATCAGCGAACGCCTGGTAAAGGATGACGTATACACATCTATTCATATTGAGGAATACGAAACCGAATCCCGCGATACAAAGCTCGGACCGGAAGAGATTACCCGCGACGTGCCCGGTGTCGGCGACGAATCGCTCAAGGACCTTGACGAGCGCGGCATTATCCGCATCGGCGCTGAGGTTCGCGCAGGTGACTACCTTGTAGGAAAAATCACCCCCAAGGGCGAGCCTGAGCTCACTCCCGAAGAGCGTCTGCTCCACGCCATTTTCGGCGACAAGGCCCGCGACGTCAGAGACACTTCTCTGAAGCTCCCTCACGGCGCGTACGGCACCGTTGTAGACACAAAGGTCTTCAGCCGCAAAAATGGTGACGACCTCTCGCCCGGCATCAATCAGAGCGTCCGCGTCTACATCGCCCAGAAGCGCAAGATCTCCGTCGGCGACAAGATGGCCGGCCGTCACGGCAACAAGGGTGTTGTCTCCCGCGTGCTTCCCGTAGAAGATATGCCTTATCTTCCAAACGGACGTCCGCTGGACATCGTTCTCAACCCTCTCGGCGTTCCTTCCCGTATGAACATCGGACAGGTTCTTGAGACCCACCTTTCGCTTGCAGCTGAAGCGCTCGGATTCAAGGTCGAAACGCCTGTATTCGACGGCGCTGATGAGCAGGACATCATGGACACTCTCGAAATGGCAAACGACTATGTAAACGGAGAGTGGAGTGATTTCGAAAAGAAATACAAAAAGATTCTCGACAAAGATATCATGACATATCTCCACGACAATCTCGACCACAGAGAGGTCTGGAGAGGTGTTCCCATCACCCGCGAAGGAAAGGTTCAGCTCCGCGACGGCAGAACGGGAGAGTTCTTTGACGGAATGGTCACCATCGGACATATGCACTACCTGAAGCTTCACCACCTGGTAGACGACAAGATTCACGCCCGTTCCACCGGTCCTTACTCGCTCGTCACGCAGCAGCCTCTCGGCGGCAAAGCCCAGTTCGGCGGACAGCGTTTCGGCGAAATGGAAGTGTGGGCGCTGGAAGCCTACGGCGCGGCTTATACGCTCCAGGAGATTCTGACCGTAAAATCAGACGATGTTCTGGGCCGTGTAAAGACCTACGAAGCTATCACCAGAGGTACCAATATTCCTACGCCCAGCGTACCCGAATCATTCAAGGTCCTTCTCAAGGAGCTCCAGTCTCTCGGACTTGATATGACCCTGTACGATGAGCTCGGAAACGAAGTAGAAGTAAAAGAAACAGAATACACAGAGGCAAATCGCGACCTTCGCTCCGTAATAGAGGGCGATGAGCGCTACGGACGGAGTTCCACCTACGAATCCATGGGTTACACCACCCAGGAATTCTCCGAAGAGGGAGAACTCGTAGATCTGGAATATGGCAGCAGCGAGGATTCGGAACCTGCGGATCCTGACGACTCAGAATTTGAAGAATAAGGGGGGATTCACATGCCGGCATTAAATAACGAAGAAAACTACACACCTTTACAATTTGATGCAATCAAAATAGGGCTCGCGTCACCCGAAAAGATCAAAAGCTGGTCACGCGGCGAAGTGAAAAAGCCCGAAACCATCAACTACCGCACCCTAAAGCCGGAGCGCGACGGTCTTTTCTGCGAAAAGATTTTCGGACCGTCAAAGGACTGGGAGTGTCACTGCGGAAAGTACAAAAAGATTCGCTGGAGAGGCGTCATCTGCGACCGCTGCGGCGTCGAAGTCACGCGCGCGGCAGTCAGACGCGAGCGCATGGGTCATATCAGCCTTGCCGCTCCCGTTTCGCACATCTGGTATTTCAAGGGCAGCCCTTCACGTATCGGCCTGACGCTGGATATCTCCGTAAAGGCGCTTGAAAAGGTACTTTATTTTGCAAACTACATCGTTCTGGACCCTATGAAGACCACTCTGGAATTCAAAAAAGTCCTCAGCGAAAAAGAATACCGCGATGCCGTTGAGACCTGGGGCGCCGGTTCGTTCCGCGTAGGCATGGGCGCAGAGGCCATTCAGGAGCTTCTCAAAAAGACAGACCTCGAGGCAGAGGCTGCTGAGCTTCGCGAGCAGCTCGAGGGTGCGCCCGCACAAAAGCACCAGAAGCTTGTAAAGAGACTCGAAGTCATCGATGCTTTCAGAAACAGCGGAAACCGTCCCGAGTGGATGATACTGAACGCCATACCCGTCATCCCTCCGGATCTTCGTCCTATGGTTCAGCTCGACGGCGGCAGATTTGCCACCTCGGATCTGAATGACCTTTACCGCCGTATAATAAACCGTAACAACCGTCTGGCAAAGCTTCTCGATATGAAGGCTCCCGACATCATCGTGCGCAATGAAAAGCGTATGCTTCAGGAAGCCGTCGACGCCCTCATCGACAACGGCCGCAGAGGCCGCGCTGTCACGGGTGCCGGAAACCGCGCACTCAAATCCCTTTCCGATATGTTAAAGGGAAAACAGGGCCGCTTCCGTCAGAACCTTCTCGGAAAGCGTGTTGACTACTCCGGCCGTTCCGTTATCGTTGTGGGTCCGGAGCTCAAGATTTATCAGTGCGGCCTTCCCAAGGAAATGGCGATAGAGCTTTTCAAGCCGTTTGTCATGAAGGAGCTTGTAGCCAGAGAAATGGCTCACAACATCAAAAACGCAAAGAAGATGGTCGAAAGGCTTGTTCCCGCTGTTTTCGACGTACTGGAAGAGGTCATCACAGAGCAACCCGTTATGCTTAACCGTGCTCCTACGCTTCACAGACTCGGTATTCAGGCGTTTGAGCCCATTCTGGTAGAAGGCAAGGCTATCAAGCTTCATCCTCTGGTATGTACCGCCTACAACGCGGACTTTGATGGAGACCAGATGGCCGTTCACCTTCCTCTGGGCGTAGAGGCGCAGGCGGAATGCCGCTTCCTCATGCTCAGCCCGAACAACCTCTTAAAGCCTTCGGATGGCGGTCCCGTTGCCGTTCCTTCGCAGGATATGGTTCTGGGAATCTACTACCTCACCCAGGAGCGCCCCGGCGCCCGCGGAGAGGGCAATGTCTACAAGGATGTAAACGAAGCCATCCTTGCGCATGAAAACGGATATCTTGATATTCACGCAAAGATCGGCGTATACGTCACAAAAGAGATTGACGGCGAGACAAAGAAAGAAAAAGTCGAGTCCACTCTGGGCAGATTTATCTTCAACGAAGTCATCCAGCAGGATCTCGGTTTTGTGGACCGTACCGACCCGAAAAACGCTTTCAAGCTCGAGATAGACTTCCATGTGGGTAAAAAGCAGCTGAAGCAGATTCTCGAAAGAGTCATCAATATTCACGGCGCGATAGAGACCGCCGAGACTCTGGACCACATCAAGGCCATGGGATACAAGTACTCCACAAAGGCGGCCATGACGGTTTCCATTTCCGATATGACCGTTCCCGAGAGGAAACAGGAGCTTATCCGTGAGGCCGAGGCCCGCGTCGAAAAAATTGCTGTCAACTACCGTCGCGGTCTTATAAATGAAAACGAAAGATACAAGGAAGTCATCAGCACCTGGAAAGCTACGGACGAAGAGCTCACCAAAGAGCTTTTGGAAGGCCTCGACAAGTACAACAACATCTTTATGATGGCTGACTCCGGCGCCCGCGGTTCCAATAAGCAGATCAAACAGCTTGCCGGCATGCGCGGCCTTATGGCCAGCACCACGGGACGTATCATCGAGCTCCCGATCAAGTCCAATTTCCGTGAAGGTCTGGATGTTCTGGAATACTTCATTTCCGCGCACGGCGCCCGCAAGGGTCTGTCCGATACTGCTCTGCGTACCGCAGACTCGGGTTATCTGACCCGTCGTCTGGTAGACGTTTCGCAGGATCTCATTGTCCGCGAGCACGACTGCTCCGCCGGAAAGGACGAGATTCCCGGCCTGGTCATCAGCGCGTTTATGAACGGACAGGAAGTAATAGAAACTCTTCAGGAGAGAATCACCGGACGCACACTCGCGGCGGATGTTCTTCATCCCGAAACCGGCGAAGTTATTGCTGCGGCGAACGAGCTTGTTACCATCAACAAGGCAACAGAAATCGTGAATGCCGGCGTTACCGAGGTCAAGATTCGTTCCCTGCTTACCTGCCGCTCACATATCGGCGTGTGCGCAAAGTGCTACGGCGCAAACCTTGCCACCTCAGAGCAGGTTCAGGTTGGCGAAGCGGTCGGTATCATCGCGGCGCAGTCCATCGGTGAGCCCGGTACTCAGCTTACCATGAGAACATTCCATACCGGCGGTGTTGCCGGAGACGATATCACGCAGGGTCTTCCCCGTGTAGAAGAGCTTTTCGAGGCCCGCAAGCCCAAGGGTCTGGCCATCATCTCAGAGATCGACGGCAAAGTCTCCATCAGAGATACAAAGCGCAAGCGCGAAGTGGTCGTCACCAATGACGAGGGCGATGCCAGAGCATATCTCATCCCTTACGGCTCCCGCATTAAGGTCGAAGAAGGTGCTGAAGTAGTAGCCGGAGACGAACTCACGGAAGGCAGCATCAATCCTCACGACCTGCTCGAGATAAAGGGCGTCCGCGCCGTTCAGGATTATATGCTCCGTGAGGTTCAAAAGGTTTACCGCACGCAGGGCGTTGAAATCAATGACAAGCACATCGAGGTCATCGTCCGCCAGATGCTCAAAAAGATATCCATCACTGACGCGGGCGACAGCGGAATGCTCGAAGGCAATACCATGAATATCCTTGATTTTGAGGATATGAATGAAGCGCTCGAGGCAGAAGGAAAGACTCCGGCTGCAGGTACACGCGTCATGCTCGGTATCACAAAGGCTTCCCTCGCCACCAATTCCTTCCTGTCGGCGGCGTCATTCCAGGAGACCACCAGAGTTCTGACCGAAGCCGCCATAAACGGCAAGGTTGACCCGCTGGTAGGCCTAAAGGAAAACGTCATTATCGGAAAGCTTATTCCCGCCGGAACAGGAATGAAGAAGTACCGCTCCATCGTTCTGGATACGGACGGCAGCGACCTCTACCAAAAAGACAGCTCCTCCACAGTCTATGAAGATGTTATAGATGAGGCGGACAGGATTCGCGCGGAGGCCGATGACGCTGAAGATGAGATTCTTGAGGAAACTGAGGAGATAGAAGAAGAGCTCACCGAAGATGAGGAGCTGATTCTTGATGACGAAGGGCCCGACGGCGAAGAAGCAGAGGAGATTTCCGACGAAGAAGAGCCCGCAGAGGACGAAGAGCCCGGCGAGACAGAGGAATAATCCTCCTCAGAAACACAATTAATAAACCAGCCCCCGCAGCCATCGCGGGGGCTTTTCTACAACAATTGGAGCATTTACGGGAAAAACGTGTTGACACATAGGGAAAATTGCCAGAAAAATGTGTGTATTTATCTTGAAAAATCCAGAAAAATGTGTTTTGATATAGTCGAATACTTGAGAAGGGCGGTGATTTTTTGAAACGAAAGGCAATTGCTGATTTAGTTCGCTGGAAATCAAGTGAAGACCGCAAACCGCTGGTCTTAAAAGGCGCACGGCAGGTCGGAAAGACATGGCTGATGAAGGAGTTCGGAGAGAGCTGTTACAATCACTTTGTCTATTTCAATTTTGATGAAGAAGACGAGCTTAAATCCATTTTTGAGACTAACAAGAACCCCGGACGTATTATTGAGCTTTTATCTATAATCTCCGGAGAAAAGATACTTCCCGGGGAAACGCTGATTATTTTCGACGAAATTCAGGAATGCCCCGAGGCGTTGAATGCTCTGAAATACTTTAAGGAACAGGCAAACGAATACCACGTCATTGCTGCCGGAAGTCTTTTGGGCACACTTCTCGCAAACCCCAAATCCTACCCGGTGGGCATGGTTAATCTGCTTGACATATATCCGATGAGCTTTGATGAATTTCTGGATGCGACCGATCCGGCGCTCTTTTCTTATTATGACAGCGTACAAAAGGAACAGCAGATTGAGGAAATCTTTCACAAGCGGTTGCTGGACGCCTATAATAATTACCTGATTATCGGCGGAATGCCGGAATGCGTCGCCTCATGGATCAAGCACAAGGATCCTGCCCTCATTTCTCAAATTCAGAGAGAACTGATTGAAATCTATGAAAACGATTTTTCCAAGCATAACGGAAAAATCAACAGTGGGCGAATCCTGATGGTATTTCGCAGTATCGTCTCACAGCTTGCGAAGCCCAACGAGAAGTTTATGTACGGGGCTGTAAGAGATGGCGGCAGGGCAAGAGATTTTGAAGAAGCAATCGAATGGCTTGTTTCAGCCGGGATGCTTAACCGAGTCTATAACGTTTCTAAGATAGAGCATCCACTGGCAGCGTTCGACAAACTGGATCAGTTCAAATTGTTTGTCTTTGATACCGGACTTCTGAAGGCTATGGCAGGAATTGATAACAGCGCCATCCTCTTAAAAAACGATTATCAGTTCAAGGGCCCCCTGACGGAAAACTATGTCTTGCAGCAACTTCGTGGTCAGTTTGAGATAGATCCCCGGTATTATTCCGACAAGAACAGCGAAATCGATTTTATCCTGCAATATGGAACTGAGATTATTCCTGTGGAAGCAAAAGGAGGCGAGGATAAGTCAGCTCCCTCTTTCAAAAAGTATGTTTCGGATCATCGCCCGGAGCATGCACTTCGCTACTCAAAGCGGGGATACAGAAAGGATGGATGTATTACGAATTTGCCTTTGTATCTTGCGGGAAAAACAAACGAATTGCTTTAATAATTCGCCCCTTACGCATTGTGAGGAGCATTTTTTATTCAATCACTTCAAGTCAGATTATGGCTGATTTAAAACATTTGTGATAAATCATTTAACAAATCCGTTATCTCTCACTCGAACTACCGCGGGGGCTTTTCTGCGCATTGGAGCAGTTTTTTACAACACTCAAAATCCACGCCTGTTTTTTAAATGCCGGTGCTGTCGTCGGCGCCGCGTATTTTCTGGCGGTATTCGCTGGGGCTTATACCGGTGTATTTCTTATACAACCTGTAAAAATTTGAATAATTCTGGAAGCCGGCTTTATAAGCGGCGTTTTCGAGAGAAAGATTCTGACAGACCAGTCGGTTAAAGTACAGAATCTTTTTTAACGTGCAGTATTCGACGATGCTGGTTCCGGTACATTCCTTGAACAGGCGGCAGAGATAGTGCTTGTTAAAGTGAAAACGATATGCCAGCTCGTCGATTTCGATTTTTTGAGCATAGTTTTCCGAAAGATAATGAATGATATCGTTGATATGTTTATTTGATATGGACCGCACGGAGGAATCTCCGGCAGAAGGAACAGAAACGCTGTTCAGCATATCCAGCATCTCTATGACGGCGCAGCCTGCCAATACGGAGCCTTCGGGGGTGCGCCTTGATTTGTACTCCAGTATCTTTTGTATTTGTCTGCCCAGCCCGGACCGGGCGACGGTTTCGGCGGGGATGACGTTGTTTGAACCGTTTATTCTGCTGTTGAAGGCATCAAAAAAGTGATGCTTGGGACAGTTCCATTTGTCAAAAATCGAATCATAGATATACAGAGAAATCCTCTCGTGCTCTGAATCATCCACGGTCATTACGTGAAGCTCACTCTGATTCAGCAGCAGCAGATCTCCCGGGCCCACTAGATATTGCCGTCCTTCCACCAGAAAACAGCCGGAACCTTTCAGAAAATAAGTCAGAACCAGCGTGGTATCGTAATGCAGGTGGGGAGACGTCGATTGCCTGGGGTGAGATTCAAATGTGTAATGAAGATTATAATCAGGGTCGTCGTCAAATACTTTCTTTAAATAAGCGTCGCTCATAAAATTCTTTTCCTTTTTTATACGGCAAACAAACTAACCGGCAGGTAACATCCGTTAATGAATCAATAACAATATTGTAAATAAAAAATGTAAAAAGTCAATATAGTACATAAAAACCTCAACAGAGGCAATGTTTATTTCTTTTTTTGTTTATTAAAATGAATGTACAAGGTGAAGACGGTGAGAAAGTAGACTCACCGCAGCTATTTAATACTAAAAAGAAAGCAGGAAAGCATATTGGATACGGACACATTGAAAATAAAAGACGAAGAGCTTTTTCAATGTCTTAGAGATGAAACAGCCAGACAAAAAGACACTCTGGAAATGGTTGCGTCCGAGAGCATACAGCCCCGGGAGGCGCTTTTGCTTGCAGGAAGCAGTTTTAACAACAAGACCAGTACGGGCAATGTAGGCAGGCAGAGGCTCCTTGGATCGCAGAACGCGGACCGGATAGAACGGATGGCGGCTGAAAGAGCCTGCAGAGTATTTGGTGCGGACTATGCAAACATGCTCACCTACTCCGGTACGGTAGCGAATTTCTGCGCGTACAATGCGGTCTTGAACTTCGGAGACCCGGTTCTGGCGCTGTCACACAGCGTCGGCGCCCATCAGTCTCACGGGGGCGAAAACAATATTTCTTCAAGGCTTTACAACTTCAGATATTTCGGTCTTGACTGCGAGACGCTCGATATAGACTACAAAACTGCAGAACGCATAGCCTCAGGCATTGCTCCGAAGCTCATAGTGGTAGGCTCGGCGGCTTATCCGAGAAACATTGATTACAAACGGATGGCGGAAATAGCCCACAAGAGCGGAGCGCTTTTGATGGTGGACATAGCGCATTATTCCGGATTGATAGCCGCAGGAGTGTCACCTAATCCATTCCCTTATGCAGACATAGTCGCGGCTTCCACCACAAAGACCATGTGCGGTCCGCACAGCGGATTTGTCATGTGCAAAAAAGAATACGCATCCAGAATAGAAAACAGCGTGTATCCGGGGTATGTGGCATCGCCGCACCTTCAGACCATTGCCGCCATGGCATACGCTCTTAAGCGCTCACAGACAGAAGAATTCAGAGACCTTATGCGCAGAGTGGTTGCAAATGCAAAGTATCTTTGCCGGGCTCTGACGGACAGGGGCTTTTCGGTTTTTACCGGAGGCACGGACTGCCATATGCTTTTGCTTGACGTAAGCCCGTTTAACACGGACGGCGTTCAGTTTTCAGAGAGACTCGAAAAGGCCGGCATTTCAGCGAACTCAAAGAGCATTCCTTTTGAAAAATCATCCATTCCAAAAGGCGTGCGGCTGGGCACTGTTGTTCTGACCCAGAGAGGTATGGGAGAGAGTGAGATGGACAGAGTGGCGGATATATTCCTGCTTCTTGCCCGCGAAGGCAGCGGAGACGCGGAGCTTTTGCAGGCACGCAGTGAGGTAAAAAAGCTCGCCGAAACCTTCCGTTACATCGAACCGTGAAAGGAAAGTGTGTATGAAGAATTTTCTTAAAAAATGCAGTGCAGTCTTTTTAATCTGCGTCATTGGCTTTTCCGTTTTTGCGCCGGGACAGACTACCGTACAGGCCGTAACTCCCGGCAAGAGCGAATACACGCTTTTGATGGACGGTCCCAGGTTTTACATCCATAACAAAAAGACCCTGGGAGCTGCCGAGGGAACCGAGTACTACATGACCTACACCGTCAAAAAGGCAGTCAAGACTCCCGGCCAGCAGGGCATCATCGGAACGGCCGATTACACCAGAAATTTCCCCTACACAGAGGGAGGTCTCATGCGTTACAACGGCTCCGGTCAGAACCTGATGGAGCAGGGCTATACGTATTTTTACAAATTCGTCGTTGCCAGCGGCGGCTTTACCTATAACATTTCGCGTGCAAAGGGCGACGTTATCGAGGACATTATTCTGGAAAAGACCGCCGACACCGGAACCGGTCCCATGAAATATTTCGGAGTCTGGCTTGCCTATGACTATGTCGAGGCGGAGTTTGGCGATGTCCGTTTCTATGACAAAAACGGAAACGACCTGGGAGTAAAACTGGAATACCCCGTTGGAACCGGCATTGTACTTAGCGGCAGCGGAGGCCTGAGCAAGACCACCGGCATTAATCACCGCTACGACGTGACAATAAAAGACAAGCACAACATCGCAATCAGCAATCTTCGTGCTGCGAGCGGCGACCGCATTTACATGGAGTATACGGTGGAATCCGCGGAATATCTGCTCAATCAGAACGGCTTTGCACTTTCCAATGACCCTGAGAGCGATTATCCTCACAGAAACGCGGGTCTGAAATATATCAACTACAAGACTCTGACCGATTCTGTAAATATGCTGGAACCCGGAGCGTCATACGTAGTAATGATAGACAAGGGCGAAAAAGCTTTTAACGTACTGGTCAAAAAGACAAAGGACGGCAGCTCCGAAAGATTCATTATGAAGGAACAGTTCGGCAAATACGACAAGAGCTTTGCTTTTGCATCGCTGTGGTTCGGAGCAGGCCAGGACACCAACGCCACTTTTAAGCTTACCGATGTAAAGTTTTATGACTACAGGCACGTCAGTCTGGGAGTCCAGGCGAATGTAGCAGCAGACATAGTGCATCACGGCGAAATGGAAGATTACTCGGCCTGTGCCGGCGTTTATTACTGCGACGCGACCGGAGATATGATGGTGCTTCGTGACGACTGCACTATGGATTTTGTCCGGGGCGACAGTTCTTCCGCGGCAAAATACAGCATTGCTGATAATGTCATGACCGCGTCATATAAGGATTCATCCTCAGAATATAACTATCTCTTCCGCAGGATAACCGACGGCAGCGGAAACATTTACCGCCGTCTCTATTACTACTTTATAGACTTCGTGACCGGAACAGACGCTAAGACTCCCCGGCAGGAGTATTCCGCAGAAACCGGATATTACAGTACCGAACCGGCTGCTCCTGTGAAGGACGGAGACAAGTTCCTGGGCTGGTACGACAGTGACGGAGTGAAATACTGCTTTGGAAATGTTGTGACAAAATCAGAGGTTCTGTACGCAAAATGGGAAAACGGCGGTATCTCATACACGCATATTGACAGCACGGCAGAAGAATCTTCACCGGCCGGTACAACCTCATTCCTGATTTATGGTATCGGCGGAGCACTGGTTTTGGCCGGACTCGCACTGGGAATAGTTTTTATCAGAAAAGGAGCAAAAGGTGAGAAAGCCTGAGGCGAAAAAATACAAAAATAACAGGATTCGTACCCTCTTTATCCTGTGCTTTACGGTTCTGCCGGTAGTCCAGTGGCTGCTGTTCTACGTGTACACGAATTTTTCGTCCATATCCCTGGCGTTTACGGGTTCCGGCGGAGAATTCACACTGGACAATTTTAAGCGCTTTTTCAACGAAATGGCGCTGGATACCTCAGACCTTAGAATAGCGTTCAGGAACACATTCCTGACATTCGGCATACTGCTGATAACATTTCCGCTCAAGGTTCTGGTTTCCTACTTCATTTACAAGAAGATTATCGGGCATAAGTTTTTCAGGATAGTATTCTTTCTGCCCACGGTTCTCTTCTCCGTATGCGTTGCCATGTTCTTTACCAGAATAGTGGGCGTAAACGGCTTTATCGCCCAGAAGGTCGGAGAATGGGCAGGGCTGGGCTATGCGCCGGAGCTTTTGGGAGATTCCAGATTTGCCAATATTACCGTTCTCCTGAATATGATCTGGCTTCAGTTCCCCGGAGATTTGATTATCTGGGGCGGCACTTTTGCCAGAATACCGGCGGAGATACTGGAGGCAGGTCAGATTGACGGCACCACGTGGAGAACAGAATTCTCCAGAATCATTGTTCCCATGATTTGGCCCACCGTTTCTCTTAAAATGGTTCTGCTCACCTGCACCGTATTCAGTGCGAGCGGTCAGGTTTATCTGCTGACACGCGGAGAATTCGGCACCATGACGCTTACGGCGTGGCTCTACACAAAACTGCTGGAGCATTCAGGAAGCGGCTATTCGCCTTATGGCTACAACTACCTATCGGCTGTCGGTCTGATGCTGACATTGGTGGCGGTTGTAATAGCGCTTGTGGTAAGGCATATTACCGACAAGCATTTTCAGGAAGTGGAGTATTAAACTATGAAAAGAATCAAACCCTTAAACAGAAAACCGCTTTCCGAAAAAATCCTCTACAACTGCATATCCGTGCTTTTTGCCGTAGTGGCGTTTTCATATATCTACATTCTGGTGTGGACTTTTATCAGCAGCATGAAGACGCATACGGAGATAGTTATGAATCCGTTCAGCCTGCCGGAGGAATGGCACTGGGAACACTTTGTAGAGATGTTCTCCGTATTCAAGGTAAACGGCCATGGCTTCTTCTCCATGCTGTTCAACAGCATCTGGTTTTCGGTAGGAGGAGCTCTGCTGATGCATCTCACCTCTGTGTCATTTGCCTACGTCAGCACAAAGTACACCTTCCCCGGATCCAGATGGGTTTACACCATAGTTCTGATTATGATGACTCTTCCCGTGTACGGCAGTCAGGGCGCCATGTACCGCCTGCTGCGCACGCTGGGTCTGGTGGACAGCTACCTGCATATAGTGATATCCATTTCGGGATTCACTTCGGCGTATCTGTATTATCACGCCTTCTTCAAAAACCTCTCCTGGAGCTATGCGGAGGCGGCCATGATGGACGGCGCAAACGATTTTCAGATATTTTTCCGGGTCATGCTGCCACAGTCAAAGCCCATATTCACGGCGCTGTTCCTTACTACATGGCTTACCGCGTGGAACAACTACGAGTCGCCGCTGGTTTATCTTCCAAACCTGCCGACGCTCCCCGTGGGAATATATCAGTTTGACCGTATGATGATGTTTGAGGCCAGGCTGGACATACTGTTCGCGGCGTGTCTGGTGGTATCCATACCGGCTTTGATCATATTCATTATATTTAATAAAACACTCACCACAAGCCTGTCGATAGGCGGAATAAAAGGGTAAATGCAAAGGAGATTATGCTTTATGAAAAGATTTACGAGAGTTCTGGCACTGGTTTTGTCGTGCTGCATGTGCGTATCCATGCTGGCCTGCGGAAGCGAAGGCGGCTCATCAAACGGTTCCGGTAAAAGCGGCTCAGGAGACCGCGAGGAAATAAAGGTCGCTTACTGGCTCTCCGGTCTGGGAGAACAGTGGCTCAGCGATCTGGCCGCAGCTTTTGAGGAAAAGCAGGACAAATACACTATCAACTACATCACGTCGCCCACCGCGACCGCGCTGACCAGCGCTTTCGGAATGGAAGATATGGACGAAACGGATCTCTACTTTTCTCTTAACATAGGCTTCCGTGAGTATATGGAGCCTCTGGACAGCCTGCTTGAGTCTACGGCTGACGGAGATACCAAACCGCTCAAAGAGAAATTCAACGCAAAGTATCTGGAGTTTGAAAAAGCCGATGATGGTCATTACTACACCCTGACCTACGGCGGCGGCATGATAAATCTTTACTATAACAAAGACCTTATGGAGCAGGCCGGAATCACCCAGCTTCCCCGCACCTCAGACGAACTCACGGTTCTCTGCGACAATCTCAGCAGTCAGGGAATCGTCCCGATTTGCCATTTCAAGGGTGGCGGCTACTACGAGTTTCTGATGCGTCTCTATATGGCGCAGTATGACGGTCTGGACTACTACCTTAATAACTGGATTACCTGTACGGATGAAGCCGGAAACAGCCCCAGCAAGGACGTTCTGACAAAGAAAGACGGCAGATACTACGCCCTTAAGGCCATGGAAAAATTTCTCACTCCCGACTACACCCTTCCGGGATCCACGACTCAGACTCATACAGAGATACAGACGATGTTCCTGAACAAGTCTGCTGCCATGATGATCAACGGTTCATGGATAGAAAACGAAATGAAAGCCTCCAAGGGACAGTACAACATCGCCACCATGAAGCTGCCGGTCATTTCCGCCATAGTAAATACTCTGGACACCGTAAAGAGCGATGCTCTGCTCAGGTCTGTTGTTACGGCGGTGGATCAGGTTTCAGATGGAGAGAAAACCGCTGCGGACTTTGCCTCAGGCGATGGCTATATGATAGACGGAACTTTGATTTCGGCCTCCGACTGGACGAGAATTTATGAAGCCCGCAATATGATCCAGGGCAACTACGCCAAAGAATCCGCTTTCGTTCCCAAGTATTCGGCACAGAAGGAAGGCGCTCTCGAGTTCCTGAAATTTATGTATTCCGATGCCGGATACCAGATCTACGCTCAGGCTACAAAGTGCCCGCTTCCTATGAATCTTTCAGGCGGCAGCATCGATATGTCAGAAATGTCAGACACTCAGATCAGCCAGTTTGAGCTTATCAACAAAGACATTTCCTTCGTTGACCTTACCAGCGCGAGAGAAAGCCTGATTTATCTGATAGGCGGCGCAAGCCTTATGGCGAGCATCAATTATGTGGACAAGTTCTGCGCGGCAAACGCTGATGACCGCATGAGCGCCGATGACGTATGGGCTCTTATGGTAAAGACGGTGGAGGAAAACTACGAAAACAACTGGCTGCTCAACATAGAAGTTAAGAAAGAAAAATAATATGAAAAAGCATTATCGGTTGACAATATTATTAATACTGACGCTCGCAGCCGGCGTGCTTACGCCGGTACGGGCCTACGCCGGAAAATCGCTTCAGATTTCGGAGCCGGTTACGACCGAAGGAAGCCTCAACCAGACGGAATGGTATTTTTCCGACGGCAGTATAGAGTGCTACACGATTAAAGAAGCCACCGAGGAGACACCCGGTGTTTACGGAGTTAAGCTGCCGGGTAGCGGTGCCTCTGATACCGGTTTTATTTCAAAGATTATCTCTCACAGCGACAAGTCTGTTGATGAGATGACTGGCGTGGAAGCAGAGCTGACGCTGGAGAGCATGGAAGAGGGCAGCCGCCTGATTTTCGCTTTCGGTCTGTCAAACATCGAGGCTCGTTCCGGTGAAAAAGGCAATGTGGAAATAGCGCTGGAGGGCGGTTCCGAAATAAAAGCCGGCGCAGTGGCTTATGCTGAGGATTCCGTACAAACTCTGGCGGAAAGCCGCTCCTGCGGTATATCCAAAGGAAAGGCATTTAAGATTTCCGCGTCTGTTTCTCCGGACGGCATGCTTACCGCGGACGTCAACGGCCAGCGCCTGTGCAGCGCACAGCTTCCGGTGAGCGGAGAGGGGCGTTTTGGCGTGCTTCGCGTCGGTTCGTCCGAAGCCGTGATATCGTCGCTCAGCTTCCGCAGCTGCTTTTATGACACTCCCGAAAACTCTAATATAGTAGAGGATTTCGAGAGGGGAGATCTGAATCTGAACGAGCTTTACTGTACCTCCAGATATAACGGACTGGATCCCAGCTATATCAGAGTAGAGGATTGGGACGGAAACAAGGTTCTCCGTTTTAAAAACGTCGGTCTGGCTCATATGGGCACGGTGCATAAATACTCCAATTTTGAAATAACCTTTGATATTCCGTATTTCTTAAACGAAAACGTGTATGACGAGAACGGATATCTGATAGGAAAGCCCTCTACGAATATAGGTGTCAGCTTTGGCAGTCCGCTGGAGCATCCCGAGGGTTATGCCTACGTTAATGACACAGACCTGATTGTTATCTGCCCCGACAGACTCTACAGCTATTCCAGAAAGAACTGGAGCAAGTCGCTTTCGGAAGTTGGAATGGGAAATCTCCCCAAAAACGAGGGATATTCCTTCAAATTCACTCTGATTGACGGACACTCTGTATGTCAGATAAAACCTCTTTCATCAGATAAATGGGTTACGGTGGGAGAGTGCGACTACAATCAGAAGACAGGACATATATTCATATGGTCCACCGGTAATTCCGACTGCACGATAGACAATCTAAAGATTACCAATCTTGACAAAAATCCCGTTCTGATTGACCCCGGATATACTTCGTCAATCATAACCGCGGAGGATTATCAGCTTACCGAAGAGGAAAAGACTCTTACCTTCAGAGAAGAAACGGCACCTGCCGGATCGGACACATCTGAAGGCGATAATGAAAACGGAGAAATTCCGTGGTTTATCGTCTGGTGTGGCGGTGCGGCTGTAGTAATTGCTCTGGCAGGGTTTGTCGCAGGTACTGTAATTAAAAGCAAAAAAGGCAGGGAGGTAAAGGCAGATGAGAAAAACTGAGATTAAAAAGCGTCTGCTTTGCGGACTGCTCGGTATGGCGGCGGCTGTTTCTTTGACGGCCTGCGCCGCGCAGGAAGCCTTGCAGCAGACGGAAGCAGGCAAGGGCGCAATAGAAGCCATGGAGCCTGAAGAGGCCGTATCACTCAGCTTTGATATAATCGGCGGCTCCGACGTTATGCCTATTATGGGCTTTTACGGGCCTACTCCCGCGGAATACAGCTGGAATGCGAATGCGCTGCCGGATCTGTACTCGGATGAGGTATATGAGCTGATAAAAGAGACAGGAATCAACATCATCGGTCCCAGTATGTCAAACTACGCCACCGTACCACAGTATTCCGAACAGCTTCTGAGTCAGGCGGACAAATACGGACTGGGTGCCATCTTAATGGACAAGAGATATCTGGATCCGGAGCTCAGCGTGGAACAGACAGACAGTTACATCAGCGACTACGCCAACCACAAGTCCTTCCTTGGAGCTTATCTGGTAGACGAGCCCGGAACGCAGTATTACAGGGATCATGAAAACGGAACCAATATCGACGAATTCAAGGAAATCGCCGCAAATCTGAACGAGCTCGATTATTTCTTTTACGGAAACCTGCTGGGCATGGAAGGCAAAACGTTTTACAGCGCCTCCGATATCGACACTTATTACAGATACGTAAGAGAATGGGTAGATACGGTTCATCCCAAGACCCTGATGTATGACAGATATATTTTTGGCAACAACAAAGGTCTCGATCTCGCTAAAACATATTTTAAGAATATGGAAATCATCCGGAAGGTCGCCGAGGAAGAGAACATCCCCTTCTGGGTATTCGTGGAGGCGGGAAACCAGTGGAACGATGCCAAAAACCGCTTTGATTCCGAAGAGTATTATCCTTCGCAGGGAGAGTTTTACTGGAATATAGGAACCCTGCTGGCCTTTGGAGCAAAGGGAGTGATGTATTTCCCTCTGATTCAGCCGTACTATTTTGCCTATGCGCAGACCGAGCTCTTTGATTTTCAGAGAAACGGCCTTATCGGCGCGTGGAACAACAAGACCAGATGGTTCAGCTATGCCCAGGCAATGAACGCTCAGGTGGCAGCGGTTGACGAAGTTCTGATGAACTCGGTAAACAAAGGCGTAATCGCCTCCGGAGAGGCAGCATCCGAAGATCTTTCGGATTGTGAATATCTCATGGAAGGAACCGCGTGGAGAGAACTGACCGGAGTAAAGGGCGATGCCATGATAGGCTGCTTTAACTACCAGGGAAAGACGGCTCTCTATGTAGTCAATTACGACATCGAATACGCTCAGAAAATAACGCTGAGCTTTTCGGATATATACAATATGTCTGTAGTGCAAGACGCGGAAACAAGTTATGTCAATACGGATTCCCTTGAACTGACGCTGCAGACCGGTGACAGTGCTTTGGTAGTAATAGGTTAGGAGGTTTTTATGAAGAAAAGGATTATTTCCGTGCTTCTTTCCCTTGTAATGGCGCTTACGGTCGTCAGCGTATGGGATACGGAGACGGTACAGGCAACAGAAGAAAAAAACATAGGTGAGGAGCTTGTCGGTTACAGACGGGTAACACTTAACGAGTTCACCTGGGGAAACGGCGGTGCGGTTACGCAAATTACCACTGCTGACGCCGGTTTCGGAGGCTACAGGATATCAGATGCCTTTTACGGCAGCGTGACTACGGTAGAAGGTGCCTCATCCCGTTCGCTCGATAAAACTTATCTCGATTTTGATTTAAAGACAGATATTTCGAGCACAATGCAGCTTCATCTCTTCAGTCAGCAAAAATGGCATCATTACATAAGAGTAAAATTCTATGATTCTAACAGAATCGATTTTACGTATTTTAATGATGGCACAGGAGACAGCAGCACACAGAGTCCGCAGTATCAGCTTTCCAATTTCGGAAGGGAAAGCGCATCGGATTACTTCAACCTCAAGGTTCGCGCGGACTTTACCGAAAATGCTTCTGATTCGACAAAGCGTGATGCGGTGCTGCAATTTTGGATCAACAATCAATTTGCTTACGAAATGTCTCTTACCGCAACGGATCTGAGAAACGGCTTTGTGACGGGAAGCGGAGGAAATTCAAGCGACACTTTCTACGTCAAGCTTCCTACGGTGACTCTCGATGACGCCGTTGAGGGCAGTTTTGATTCATGGACTTTCAGGGACGTTAATCTGGGAGATGTAACCGTGACCGGAAATAACGACTTTAATTATGTCAAGCCCACCGCAGGAACTGCGAGCCTTAACGGATCACTCTTCCAGGGCAGAATTAATTTCGGTTCGTCAACATGGAACGACATTCCTGTTTTGATGATAGGAGGCTCTCCTTTGGCCGCGGCAAACGTTAACTGCGGATTCAGATTTCGCGGCAGTACAAACGCACTGGCATTTGACTTTTTTGATACTTCCGGAAATCAGCTGACTGGGTCAACTACAACGCTGTACAGCTCGACAGCCGGCACAGCTCTGACAAATAATGACGACCTTATTGTTTCCATATCAGTCAACTTCCTGGATGTGAGCGACGGTCTTGTAAAAGCGGCAGTGGGACTGTTTTTCGACGGAATGCTGTACAATAACGAGTACTTTATTATCAGCAATATCCCGGAAGAAGCTCTTACCCGGCACGTCAAGGTACATGGTTTTACGACTTCCGTTAACAGCCTGTCGATAGCTTCTTATCCGGACGTGGAACTTACGAAGTGGACTTTCAGTGATATGAGCGTTGCGGATCAGACGTTGACGACGAACGTCAGCCTTAACAACAGACCGGCTCCGGCGGATGCTTCAAGCAGTGACAAGACGCTCTTCCAGGGTCTGGTCAATTTTCCGAACGCGTCATACGCCGTCGGAGAGTTTTTCGTGAGCGGCTCAAAGACCTATACTTACGCGGGACTGTTCTTCCGCGACGACTGGACCACCAACAACCTGATTCTCCGTTATCGCAAAGAAACCGGCGTAGATCCTGTTACTATAGGTACTTTTACTCCCGGCGTTGCGGGAACTGCCCTGAGAGGAAACGGAGATTTGCTCCTTGGGTTATCGGTGGAGATAACCAGTGAGCCGGACGCCGAGGGAAACGTGGATACCAGACTGGGCGTTTATTTTGACGGAAAGCTCTATAATAACAAATACATTGCCGTCAGTCTGCCGCAGGATATCCTCTTCCGTGACATCAAGTGGAGCTCGCCGCAGCAGAGCGGAACGCATATTGCCTCTTATCCGCAGCCCGAAACGCCCGAAGGCGGCGAAGTTTCCACGGAAACCGCCAAACTGTATATGAACGCCGAAATTACGGACATCATTACGATAAAGTTCCGCGCAGAGCTGACCGAGGAGGAGGCTGCGCTCTACGATGATGTAAAACTCAGAGTAAGCCTTGGCGGCACCAGAACACTGGATATAGAGCCCATCACCGAATCGGACGGATCGCTTTCATTCTATTTCACTGATATTTATTCACAGTATATGACCGACAAGATCACAGCCTCTCTCTTTGCTGTTGAGGATGAAGAAGAAATCGTGCTTGTCAGCAATAATACCGGAATCAGCTTTGAAGAATATTGCGATCTGCTGAATACCAGTTTCTCCTATGACAGCAAGCTGGTCAGATTTATGGCGGAGATGCTGAATTTTGGCGCGGAATGTCAGAAAATCAAGGGATATAAGACGGATTCTCTTGCGGGCGAAGACCTGGCATGGGTGACGGGTACTGCCTTGTCCGCTCCCGTATCGCCGGTCAGCGACGGAGAGATTTCAGTACTCAGCGACACCTCGGACTCCGCGAGAATAAAATCTGCAAGCCTGAATATAGCCAATACTATTCAGATTGTATTCAATGTAATGGCAGAGGACACGGAAGATCTGACCATCTCTGTATCCGGAGACGGAATCAATACCGTAACTAATTTAGCGGTATCGGAGCTTTCATACGCGAAAGGCGTATATACTCTGAAACTGAACCGCATTACTCCCTCGTATTACAATTCGGTCGTTACAGCTCAGTTAAGGCGTGGCGGAAACCTTATCCACACTATTAATTACAGCGTCAATACATATTGCGTCAGGAAAGTTTCCACTCCGAGCATGACTGATATCGTAAGCGCTATTTATAACTACGGCGTGGCGGCTTCTGCCTACGCCAACAGGTAAAGAAAAGCACTATTTTATAACAAGGCGGATTTCCGCCGCGAAAAGACGCGCGCGGAGCCTGCGATACGGAGGTTTATATGATTATCCATACACCTGAGCACAGAGACAATAAATTAAGGAAATTTACAGACAAACTGATTGCCGTGGTCTGTGTAATGTCTATACTTGTTGCCGCCTGTCTCGGCGGGCCCGCGCGCACATTAGGTTCCGAAGACATCACGCTCAGCAATGCGCCGGAAAAGGACTTTACAGCGTGGACGTTCAGTGACCTGGGCATTCAGGATCAGACTGTCACGGGAGATCTGAACTGGACCAAACCGGCGGCGGGCACAGCAAATCTGGACAAGACTATTTTCCACGGAAAGATTATGTTCCCTGATGGCGGAAACATCGGAAACTTTTATATCGGCGGCTCACCGGATACCACGGTCAGCACCTACAGCGGTTTTCTGATCAGGGGCAATACGGACGGAAGTCATTCACTGGATCTGTCCTTCCAGCCCAGCGGTCAGAACCCCGTAAAGATAGCGTATCTGTATCCGGATACAGCCGGAACCACCATCAGGGGCAACGATGAACTGATTTTCTCCATGTCCGTGGAATACCTCAGTGAGTCCGCAGGAAAGGTCTCTGCAAAGATAGGCGTGTTCCTTGACGGAAAACTGTATAATAACACGTATTTTACCGCAAACAACCTGGAAGCTGCGGCGCTGACCAGATTTATCAAATGGAAAGCCCCTGCCGGAAATCCTGTTGTGTCATCTTATCCCGAGGTGGAGGCCCCCGCGCAGATAACTCTCGAAAACGCGCCCGAAAAGGACTTTACGGCATGGACGTTCAGAGATCTGGGTATTCAGGATCAGACGGTTACAGGCGATCTGAACTGGACAAAACCTGCGGCCGGTGTAGCCAGCCTCGATAGAACTATCTTCCACGGAAAAATTATGTTCCCCGATGGCGGCAGCTTCGGAAACTTCTTTATCGGCGGCTCACCTGATACTACGGTCAGCACCTACAGCGGTTTTCTGATACGCGGCAACACAGACGGAAGCCACTCCCTGGATCTTTCTTTCGAGCCCAGCGGACAAAACCCTGTAAAAATAGCCAATCTGTACCCGGATACCGCCGGTACCACAATCAGAGGCAATGCGGAATTGGTTTTCTCCATGTCCGTGGAATATTTGAGCGTCTCTTCCGGAAAGGTCACCGCGAAGATCGGTGTGTTCTTTGACGGAAAACTGTACAACAATACATATTTTACCGCGAGCAATCTGGAGGCTGCGGCGCTGACCAGATTTATTAAATGGAAATCTCCCGCGGGAAGCCCCATTGTAAAGTCATATCCCGACCAGTCATCGTCAGGCGAGGATATTACGCTTGAAAATGCGCCTGAAAAAGACTTTACCGCGTGGACCTTCAGAGACCTGAATATAGATGATCAGACAGTCACGGAAGACCTGAACTGGGCCAAACCGGCATCAACCGTTTCAAATCTGGACAGGACCATTTTCCACGGAACGATAATGTTCCCTGACGGCGGCAGCTTCGGAAACTTTTACATCGGCGGCTCGCCGGATAAGAGCGCCAGTTTTTACAGCGGATTTCTGATCAGAGGCAACACGGACGGAAGCCATTCGCTGGATCTGTCCTTCCAGCCCAGCGGTCAGAACCCCGTAAAGATAACCTATCTTTATCCGGACACTGCGGGCACTACTATCAGAGGCAATGAAGAGCTGCTGTTCTCCATGTCTGTGGAGTACCTCAGCGAATCCGGTGGCAAGGTTACTGCCAGGATAGGCGTTTTCCTTGACGGAAAGCTGTACAACAATACATATTTTACCGTGGGCGATCTGGAGGCCGCTGCACTCACCAGATTCTTTAAGTGGAAATTCCCGGCTGGAAATCCTGTGGTAAAGTCATATCCCGAGATGGAAGCGCCCGAGCAGATTACTCTCGAAAACGCACCCGAAAAGGACTTTACCGCATGGACCTTCAGAGATCTGGATATAGAAGATCAGACAGTCACTGAAGATCTGAACTGGACCAAGCCCGCCGTAAACATACCTAATCTGGACAAGACTATTTTCCATGGAATAATAATGTTCCCCGATGGCGGAAACATCGGAAACTTTTACATCGGAGGCTCGCCGGACACCACGGTCAGCACTTACAGCGGTTTCCTGATCAGGGGCAATACGGACGGAAGCCATTCGCTGGATCTGTCCTTCCACCCCAGCGGTCAGACTCCGATAAAAATAACCTATCTTTACCCGGATGCCGCGGGCACCGCAGTCAGGGGCAATGAAGAGCTGCTGTTCTCCATGTCAGTGGAGTATCTCAGCGAGTCCGAGGGCAGTGTCACTGCCAAAATAGGCGTTTTCCTCGACGGAAAACTGTACAACAACAAATATTTTACCGTAAGCGACCTGGAGGCCGCTGCACTCACCAGATTTGTCAAATGGAAAGCTCCCGCGGGAAATCCCATTGTGAAGTCATATCCCGACGCACCCGAGCCGCAGGATATTTATCTTGACGAAGTACCCGAAAAGGATTTTGCCTGCTGGACCTTTGACGATCTGGGAATAAACGATCAGTATCTCTCTGTTCATCTGAACTGGGAAGACGACTGGAAGGAAAACACCCTCGGAAAGTCTCTTGACCGTACCATCTTCAACGGCCTGATTCATTTCCCTGCCGATACCGAAAACTTCGGAAACTTTTATATCGGCGGAGCCGGAGAAAACGACGCTTCAAAGTGGAGAGGATTCTTCTTTACGGCGAACGGCACCACGGACGAGCTTTGCCTGGGCTTTGCCGGAACCGACGGCAATCTGTTCAACAAGTACGGAAACACTCAGAGCTCCGCTATGAAGGGCATCTTGTCAAAGTTCACTCCGGACAGGGCCGGCACGACCCTCAGGGGAAATGCCTCTTTGCAAGTCTCACTTTCCGTGGAATATACGGCAGAGACTGATGACACAGCGGATCTTAAGATAGGAGTATTCTTTGACGGAAAGCTGTACGGAGGCGAGTATCTGACCATCAGTCAGGCACCTAAGGATTTCCTCAGGCAGAACGTCAGATATTACGCGATAGGTCCGAACAACGGCATCTTTTCACAGCATCTTTGCGGCAAAAAGACTTCCGCCATCACGCCCCGGAGCAGTTATGAGGAACTCACCCTCCGTGATTTCTCCATAATTGATTCCAAAGCAACGAAGATTGAGGGTTCTGATTTCAGACTTTCAAACTACCGCGATTATGACAGCCTCGACGGCAGGGCGGTCAGCGTGGTCTGCAGCTTCCCCGAGGACGGCGCGGCCAGGTTCAGCATAGGAGGAACCTTCTGGAGAGGTGTATATCTCGGCACCGGAAACGACGGAAGAATGGAGCTCTGCTATGTCAATGCCGAAGGCGGTCTGCTGCGCATGGACTATATCGATGCTGCAAAAGCCGGAGTGAGCAGTCTCACCGGACGCAGCGTCACTTACAGACTGACCTTTGATATAAAAGAAGGCTCAGGCGGCAAGTCCGAGCTGTGCGTGGGGCTGTACATCAACGGCAGGCTCTACGGAGGAAAGCATTACACGGTGCACGGCGCGGATACGGAAACCCTTACCGGAACATTCAAGGTATATGTTGTGAAGGCTCCTTTTGCCATCAGTTCTGTTAGCAGGACGCCGGATCTTTCGATATACGGTTTCAGCAACGAAAGCTGGAAAAAAAGAATTTAATTATAGGATAAAAAAGTCTGATTAGAGGAGGCTGGTATGAAAAAAAGAATCATTTCCATGCTGCTTGCCCTGGTTATGGCGTTTACTGTCGTAAACGCGTGGGAAATCGAGACAGCGCAGGCAGCGGAAGAAAAAGTCATTTCCGACGAGCTCGCCGGTTACAGGCGGGTAACGCTGAATGAGTTTACATGGGCAAACGGAGGAGCGGTTTCCATTCCTACTGCCGATGCGGGCTTTGGGGGCTACAGAGTAACCAATGCTTTTTACGGCAGCTCTACCACGGTAGAAAGTGCAACTTCCCGTTCGCTCGATAAAACATATCTCGATATGGATATAAAGACGGAGAATATCTCAACAGATATGCAGCTCCATCTTTTCCTGCGCGAGAAATATACCAATTTCATAAGAGTAAAATTCTACGATCAGAACAGAGTAGATTTTACGTATTTCAATGAGGGCGTGGGCGACAACAGCACGCAGAGCCAGAAATTCACTCTGTCAAATTTCGGAAGAAGCAGCGCCTCGGATTATTTCAATCTCAAGGTCCGCGCTGATTTTACCGTGAACGCGTCAGACTCATCAAAGCGCGACACGGTTTTGCAGTTCTGGATTAACAACAGATTTGCCTATCAGATGAACCTTACGGCAACGGATCTGAGAAACGGAATCTCAGCCGCGAATGCAACTGACGGCAATAGCTTCTATCTCAGACAGCCCACGGTCACTCTGGACAACGCCGTTGAGGGAGGCTTTGATTCCTGGACCTTCAATGATTTGAATATTGGCGACATTACAATAACGGGAAATACGGACTTTAATTACGTCAAGCCTGCTTCGGGAACGGCCAGCCTTGACGGGTCGCTCTTCCAGGGCAAAATCAACTTCGGTTCATCGGCATGGCACAGCATCCCCGTTCTGATGATCGGCGGATCTCCTCTGGCTGCAGACACCAACCACTGCGGATTCAGATTCCGTGGAAGCGTCAACGCACTGGTATTTGACTTCCTGGATACTGCTGGAAATCAGCTGAACGGAGCGTCGATTGCTGAACTGACAAGCACAAAAGCCGGCGTATCACTGACGAACAATGAAGATCTGGTAGTCTCCGTGTCAATCAATTATCTGAATGTAAGCGGCGGCCTGGTCAAGGCATCCATAGGACTGTTTTTCAACGGGATGCTGTATGACAACAGATATTTCATAGTAGAAAATCTTCCCGAGGCAGCTCTTACGCGTCATATCAAGGTGCACGCATACACATCCAGCACCGAGAGCCTTTCGATAGCTTCATATCCCGGTACGGAATTTACAGAGTGGACGTTCAGCGACCTCGGTGTTGACGATCAGACGCTGACTGCGGGAGTCAGCCTTAACGGCAGACCTGCTCCGGCAGGCGCAGCCACTCTTGACAAGACTTTCTTCAGAGGAATGGTTTATTTCCCGAACGCATCAAATGCCGTTGGTGAATTCTTTGTCAGCGGTTCAAAGAACGGAGCCTCTACGAGCTATGCGGGACTGTTTTTCCGTGACAACTGGACAAGCGACAGTCTGATTCTCAGATACCGCAAGTCTGACGGAAGCGACCCCGTCACCATAGCGACGTTCACTCCTTCTGTTGCGGGAACTAACCTCAGAGCAAACAGAAATCTGTGTGTGGGTCTTTCCGCGGAAATTCTGAGCGAACCGGACAGCAACGGATATGTAAATACGAGACTGGGAGTCTATTTTGACGGCGACCTCTATAACGGCAGATACATAACAGTCAGTCTGCCGCAGGATATCCTTTATCAGGATATTAAATGGAGCTCGCCTGCCGCAGGTGTCCGGATAGCTTCCTATCCCTTCGAAGTCAGATACCTGAAAAATGAGCTCGATGATTATGAGCGCGTTGATATGTTTGACTACGAATGCACGGGTGCGAGAGTAATAGATCCCGCCACCGGTATTATGGGCTTTGCGGCCTATGACGAGGCAAAAGCGCTCATTTCCGATTTCAATCATTCCTACCTTGATTTTGATTTGAATCTTTCCGGGACAAAGGACAACTACGTCCGTTTCCTCGGAGAAACAAAGTGGAAGAATATGTTTTCGCTGTACGTAAAGGACAGCAATACGCTGGGTCTTCAGTATCTGAATGCATCGCAGCAGAACGTCGAAATTACTGAATTCAGCAAGGATTCTTATGATGTAAGCTGGGGCAGTTATTTTAACGTAAAGTTCAGAGTTGATATAACAGCCGTCGATTCGGCGCGTGACAATATTTTCTATCAGCTCTGGATAAACGGAATATTTGCTGCTGAAGGAGTGGTGACATTTGACTACGGTGCACGCGCACACACAAGGACATATTTCTATATCAAATCCGCAGATGACAAGGTTCGTGCCGATATCAGTGCGGCCACGCAGCTTGCCGGATACAGAAAAATTGTTCCGGACGACTTTAACCAGCTCAGCGCAGCACGTTCCGCAGAAGGCACGTTTAACAATTCCTCCAGAGCGGGTGAATACTCCGGAGAGGGAAGCCTCAGCGGGACCGTCCTTAATTTCGACATAAAGGCGGACTCATCCGGCCAGCCTCTGCTCGCATGGCTTTCTAAGGGCAAGGACAGAGTGGACTTCTACGGAGACGGAGAACAGATTGTCTTCTATATGAACAACTCTGTACTGTATCTGCAGGAGATTCACGGAGGAAGGGGCGTCAATACCGAAACCGTGACGCTGGGCAATATGGCCGTGGCCCCGTACAACTACTCCGCGGACAGCTTCTTTAATTTCAAACTCAGAACCAAAATCTATGACTCCGGCATAATAGAACTCATGGTTTATATCAACGATTCCCTGCTCAATGTCGCATATGTCAGCGCAGCTACGAAGACTCTTACGAACGCGGCGGAGAAGTTTATGCCTCTTTACAGCGCTCAGAACCTGGCTGACATGACCAGCGCGGGACTCAGGGGAACGGTTGATTATCCCACATATACCAGAACTGCCATAGAAAACGAGCAGTTAAGGGACGCTACCTATGACCTGTCAAAGGGTGTATATCTCCTCACCGGAGCTCCGTCATTCAAAGTCAACGGAATAAACAGGAGCGCGGGCTACACAATCAGCAATCCGGGCGTATATACGATACAGCGCATAATCGACGGTAAAGTGGCATCCACGCAAAAAGTTACTCTTACAAACGGAACCACACCGTCAGACACGCTCACCTATGATTATCTGGGCGGAAGCGATGTTATGCCTATCGGAGGCTTTTACGGTCCTTCGACCAATGCCAAGGTTACGCCGGAGGTTATGGAGCTTATTGCGGAGAGCGGAATCAATCTTATCACCTATCAGCCGATTCCCTGGTCCGAAGGAAACGAGGGAGTCCTCCGCTGTCTCGATCTGGCGGAGAAAAACGGCATAGGCGTCTATGTTATGGATAGCAATCTCAATACTGTTGAGCGCAACGAAAACGGAATCGTAACTTCTCACAGTTATCTGAGCAGCGCGAAGGATCTGGCGGAGGCCATGGAAGGCTACAGCGCCTACAGCTCATTCCTGGGTATATTCGTATTTGACGAGCCAAAGCCCGACAATGATTCCTCGCAGACCTACAGCGCAACAAACAGCTACAACAGATACGGCTATTACAAGGGAATCCTGCAGGCTCTGCAGCCCTACACAAACATTACGGGATATATTAATCTGCATGGCGACGGAACGTTTGTAACAGACGCTGCCTACAGATCGTATCTGACTTCTATAGTGGGCGATATAGATGTTCTTTCCTTTGACGCATACCCTTATCTGTACAATCAGTATGCGGCATACAGAAGAAGAGATTATCTGGATTCTCTGGATACCAACGCCACGTTCTCGCGCACTTATAACAAGCCCTTCTGGTCATACATCCAGGCGGGTACGGATTACCGCGATGATGCGAGCGACGGACCTACCACAGCAAATTATTCCGAGGCCGATACGATGTGGAACGCAAACACTTCTCTGGCTTTCGGAGCGAAGGGCATAGTGTATTTCCCGATGATGCAGCCGGAGTTCTTCTCTTATGACTCCACCGCCTCAAACGGTCACGACTACGACCGCAGTGGTCTGATCGGAGCGGATAACAATGCCAACAGATATTACAATATGGTCAAGAGAGTCAATACCCAGGTGGCAGCCTGCGATGACGTTCTGATGAATGCGCAGTTCAAGGGCGTAGTCGTGGACGGAGCCGCTGCATCGGATATCAACTATGCGGCCACTACCGGAAAGAAACATTCCTATCAGAACATTATTTCCAAGAGCGGCGGCAAGTACACCGACTCCCTGGTAAGCATCGGCACGGGTTCTTCAGACGGAACCATGATAGGCTGCTTCGATTATGAAGATTCGGAAGCGTTCTGGGTAGTCAATTACAGCAGAACAGTCGGAGCGACTCAGAGAATTACTCTTAACTTTGATAAAGGCTATGATCTCAGAGTGGTCAGAAACGGTCAGAGCAGCGGTTATAAATCTCTCAGTCAGTTGAATCTGACTCTGGATTCCGGCGAGGCTGCGCTGGTAGTTCTGGGAAGCGCGTACGTTGACACCTTTGATGAAATCAGTCTTTACATGGGAGCGGAGATAGGCAGTGCCATTACGGCGCAGTTCTACGCCGAGGTGCCGGAGTCTGTAGCTGCGCAGTATGACGAGATAGTTCTCCGCGCAAAACCCGCTGACAGTTCTCAGGTTACCATCGCATCGGTAAAGGAATCTGACGGAAAGCTGCGCTTTGCTCTTCCTGATATTTATCTGAGCCATATGACAGAAAAGATTACCGCTTCTCTCGTCGGAATAAAGAACGGCAGCCAGACCGAGCTTATCAATATCGGATCGGGCGGCGTAAGCGTTGCCGAATACTTTGATACTCTTGCCGCTGCTAATCCAAATGATGACGAATTGCTTGCATTTATGGCAAATATGCTGAAAGCAGGAGAAGAATGCCAGAAATACACGGGCTACAGAACGAGCGCGAGTGAGCTTGCCATGTACAACAGGACATGGGCGGCAAACAACGTTAAAAGCGAAGCGCCGGTATCAGCGGTTTCAAAGCTCTCGCTGTTCGGTGAGGCCTATGACGGACACGCATTCATAAGGTCCGCCGGTCTGAATATAACCGACAAGATTCTGGTCTGGTTCAAGGTTTATGCACACAGCGCCTCCGGACTGAAGCTTGTGATATCCGGCGATGGAATTACTCCTACTGAAACGACGATATCATCGCTTGCAGGCAGCGACGGTCTGTACTACGTGGATTATGCAAAACTGAATCCTTCCGCGTACAATACCGCCATCACTGCCCAGCTCAAGAGAGGCAATGAGGTATTACATACCGTACGGTACAGCGTAAACGCCTACTGCGTCAGCAAAGCTGCCGATCGGAATCTAAGGGATCTGGTTTACGCGATTTACAATTACGGCGAAGCTGCATACGAATACAAGAAGAGCCGTTAACCGGAGCTGGGACAGGGGACGCTCCTCAGTCTTCTGTCCCTTTTTTCCGGCAGTGGAGTGCAAATGAAATATACATGTATCAGTTTTAATATTCTCGGAATAGACGAAGCTGACGTTCTCGGGGTGGAAGGTTCGGAAACGGGTCTTTACGCCCCGAGCGGAGTCAGAGCCGGTTATATAGCCGATTTTCTGGAGCGCTCCGGAGCCGATATAGTAGGCATTCAGGAAGCGGGCAGCCATCACGGTCTGTATGACTGGCAGACGAATTTTGGCGGCATGATAGAAAAAAGCGGTCGCTACGGAATTGTCAATATCGGAAATGAGCCGGAATATATCCGGACAACGACAACCTTTGCCGACAAAAAGGTGCCCCTGAGCGCAGGTCTTATGATTCTTTATCTTAAGAGCAGATTTGAACTCGCGGCTAGCGGAGCGCACAGGTATTCCTCAAAGGAAAGCCAGGAAAGGTATTTCCAGTGGGCACACCTGCGCGACATAGCCGACGGCAGATCCGTATTTGTGACAAATACCCACTGGTCCATAAACCGGGATGAAAACGGCCGTTTCAGTCCTGAGGCCGGAGCGGCAAACAGGACTCTCCAGGCGGAAGAGCTTTTGGACTTCTGGAAAAAAGAGGTGGGAGACAACATCCTCTTTGCCACCGGAGATTTCAACTGTCCGCCGGCAGCCGAGTGCCTGAGCCTGCTCGAAAAAGATATCTACAAAAGAGCCGAAAATGCGGCCAGACCTAATGTGGAGCTGGGCCATCACATCGATAATATTTTTGTCAATTCTCAGCTTGTTAATGTAACGGACTGTCATTTCTCCAAAGAAAAAATAGATCTTTCCACCTTGAGACCGGATCTTGCGCCGGCTTATTACTGGTTTATGAAGGAAAAGCAAAGCGCCCCGCACAGGTTTGATAGGATGTCGGATCACGACCCCCTTATCGTGACGGTGGAAACTCTTTAAAGACAAATAATTTCAAAACCAGGATACAGACAGGGAGTTCCGGTAATGAATAAGAAGATAGAAAACTCTGTAATCTATAATGTTTACCCCTCGTCCTTTTACGACAGCAACGGCGACGGCATAGGAGATCTTCCCGGCATCACGCAGAAGCTGGAGTATATCAAACAGTTCGCAGACATCGTCTGGATCAATTCGTTTTTTAAATCGCCGTTTCGTGACGGCGGTTATGATATAGAGGACTATTACGCCGTAAATGAGCAGTTCGGGACGATGGAGGATCTGAAGGAGCTGATTGACAAGGCTCACTCGCTCGGCCTGAAGATTCTCATCTGTCTCGTGGTGGGACATACCTCAGACGCTCACAAGTGGTATCTGGAGTCGCAGAAAGCGGAGAAAAACGAATACTCCGATTACTATATCTGGACAGATCAGGTTTTTGACTCCTGCCCGTACAAGATTGTGACCGGTACCAGCGAGCGCAACGGAAACTGCCTTGTGAATTTTTTCACATTCCAGCCTGCGCTGAATTACGGCTTCGCGAAAAAAACCTTTGAGTGGCAGAATCTCTACACCGACGAGGTCTGCAAAAAGGTTCATAACGAAGTAAAGAAAATAATAAGATATTATCTCGAGCTCGGAGTGGACGGATTCAGAGTGGATCTTGCAAGCGGAATTGTCAAGGATGATGAAAACGGAAAATGCTCCTGTGAAGTCTGGAACGAGATTTTCGCCGAGGCAAGGAGAGATTATCCGGACGCGATCTTTCTTTCCGAGTGGGGTCAGCCCCAGTACGCGGTGGCGAGCGGCGCTTTTGACGTTGATTTTCTGAATCACTGCTATTTTGACGGATACAACCGCCTCTTCCGCAAGGAAGCCGGAACGAACGTATTCAAGAGCGACGGAAACAGCTTTTTCCGCAAAGAGGGAAAGGGCGAATGCAAGGCGTTTTTTGAATATGTTGAATACGCTCTGAAGGAATCAAAAGACAAGGGCTATATTTCCATCATAACCGGAAACCACGACCTGCCGCGCATAGGTATGGGCAGGACTCAGGATGAAATGAAAACTGTTTTCGCCTTTATTCTGGCGATGCCCGGCATCCCTATCATCTATTACGGTGATGAAATAGGCATGCCGTATACAAACCTCAAAAACAAGGACGGCGGCTACAACCGCACCGGAGCACGTACGCCCATGCAGTGGACTGCAGGAAAGAATGCGGGATTCAGCACCACCGACGGGGAGCTCTATCTGCCGATCAACGAAAATTACACAGAGGTAAACTGCGAGTCGATGGAAAAGGACGAAAATTCACTGATCAACACGGTGAAATCTCTCCTTGACATAAAACGCAGGTTCTTTGGCGGACTTGAAAACGGTCTTGAGGTTATAAATGACGATTACCCCATGGTCTTTTCCAGAAAGAAGGATGGCGCCACTTTCTTGTGCGCCGTCAATCCGTCCGACCGTGAATATGAGATAGAGGTGCCGGAAGGAGGACGCATACTCAGCTCGCTTAATGCACAGGTCTCCGGAAACAAGGCAAAGCTCGGCGGAGTATCATATCTCTGGATTTATTCTGAAAAGTAAGGAGAGCAAGCGGCAATGTTTGAAAACGCCTCATGGATATGGCCTGCCGGATTAAAGGGACCGGACTGCTACGCGGAGTTTATCGCGAATTTTGAAACTTCGGATTCTGACGGTGTGTCTGTCGCCATTTCAGCCGATTCAAATTATGCTCTGTATATAAACGGCGTATTTGCCGACAGCGGTCAGTATGCCGATTTTCCGCATCACAAGGTTTATGACGAAATAGATATCAGCCGGCTTGTCAGGGCCGGAAAAAACCGTATCGCCGTGATAGTCTGGTACTACGGAATGCCTTCGTTTACCTATTACATCGGCAGACCCGGACTGATATTTGAAGTGCATCGTGGCGGACAGACTGTTCTGTCGTCGGGCAGGAACGTCCTTTGCAGACAGAGCAAAAGATACATCAGCGGGCGCTGTGAGTATATCACCGGTCAGCTCGGAATGACTTTTCACGCCGATCTGACACACGACGAAGAATGGATGAAGACCGGAGAGGAAGGCTTTTCTCCCTCCGCTGTCTGCGAAGGCATGCCGGAAAGGCTCTATCCCAGAGAGATAAAAAAGCTGGTATTGGAAGACCCGCGCCCCGCGAAGATTGTCGCGCAGGGAACCTTCACATACAAAGACCCCAAAGAGCGTGTCGGCTTTCTTATGAAGCACGCGGCTCTTTCGTTTCTCGATAAATATGAAATGCAAAAAGACGGCGTGTTAGCCTCCGGGCTTGCCCCGGATTCGGGCGATGGCATTTTTTTTATTGTCGATATGGAAAAGGAAACAGCGGGCTATCTGGATTTCGAACTGGAAGTCCCTGAGGAATGCGACATGGAAATAGGCTGGGGAGAGCATCTTCTGGACGGCCGCTGCCGTACCGGCATAGCCGAAAGGAGTTTTTCCGCCTCGGTAAGACTCGCCCCGGGACGCAACTCATATATGAATCCTTTCCGCCGTCTGGGGTGCCGCTATGTGCAGTTTTTTGTCCATGCGGACAGGGTAAAGGTGATTCGCTCGGGCGTCAGAACCTGTGATTATCCCGTAAAGAAAAAGCCCTTTAATACAGACAACCTCCTGCACCGCGAGATTTACGAGGTTTGCTGCAATACGCTTATTAAATGTATGCACGAGCATTATGAGGACTGCCCGTGGAGAGAACAGTCATATTATGCTCTTGACTCGCGCAATCAGATGCTGTGCGGCTACTATGCTTTTGAAGGGTATGAGTTCCCGCGCGCCGGTCTGCGGCTTATAGCGCAGTCCATTCGCGAGGACGGCCATCTGCCCATGTGCTTCCCGACAAACGAAAGGCTGACCATACCTTCATTTACGCTGGCGTACATTATCTCGCTCGGAGAGTATCTGAACCATACTAAAGACGCGGAAACGATTCGCTGCTGCTTTGATGCGGCAAGGACGATTATAGACACGTTTACGGGCCGTATTGACGAAACCGGACTCATCCCCAATTTTGACGAAACGCAAAAATACTGGAATTTTTACGAATGGCAGCCGTATCTTAACGGCAGGGGCAATGAAGGCACGGTTTATGATATGTGCTTAAACGCCATGCTTTCGCTCGCCCTCGGTTCCTATGGAGAACTGTGCGCCGCGGTGGGGCAGGATGCGGAGCAATGCGCCATTATCAGAAAGAAACTGAACGAAAAGATTGCAGAGAGCTTCTATGACGACAAAACGGAGCAGTTTTTGATCTGCATCGGACAAAAGAGAGAATGCAGGAGCGTTCTGGCAAATGCACTGGGCGTCCTGTGCGGAGCCGCCGACAATTTGAATCAGGAAAAAATGCTGGAGATAATACTTGGCAACGGTGCCCCGGACAGCGAAACAGAGGTCATTCCCGCCACGCTTTCCATGCATACCTTCAGATACGAGGCGCTGCTCAAAGCCAATAGAGAAAAATACAAAAAAGCGGTAATCGATGAAATAGACCGTGTATATCTGCGGATGCTGCGCTCCGGAGCCACGACCTTCTGGGAAACTGAAAAGGGAGAGGCCGATTTTTCCGGTGCCGGTTCGCTGTGCCACGGATGGAGCGCCATGCCCATATACTACTATCACACGCTGGAGGAAGAATGAGATGATCAAAATAAACTGCGATGGTCTTGACGAAAAGCTGAAAAAGGGCGTCGAGATGCTGGAACGCTACGGCTTTCTGAAGATCTCACGCGATGGAATGGCCATCGAGGCCTCACGGGGAGAGGAAATCTCCATAGAAAAGAAAGAAGGTGCCGTCCGCATAACCTACGACAGAACGCCTCATTTTTATATGGCGCTTGCCCGCGCCGCCGTAATGAACGGTGATCGTCTGGATTTGAAATATCGTTCAAAACGGCTGGGCTTTATGCTGGACTGCTCGAGAAACGGCATTTTGCTGCCGGAAACTGTAAAAAAACTGATATGCCTCCTGCTGCTGGCCGGCTATGACTATCTGGAGCTTTATACGGAGGAGACGTATGAGCTTCCCGATGAGCCGTATTTCGGCTACAAACGCGGCCGCTACAGCACTGAGGAATTGAGGGAGATTGTGGCTTTTGCGGATCTCATGGGATTTAAAATGATTCCCTGCATTCAGACCCTGGCGCATCTTAGAAGGTTGGCAAACTGGATCATGTATTACGACCATATGGACATAGACGATGTGCTGCTGGTGGGAGATGAGAGAACCTACGCCCTCATTAGAAAGATGATCCGGCACTGCAAAGACGTCTTCCATACGGACAGAATCAATATAGGCAGCGATGAGGCCTACCATCTGGGACGCGGAAAATATACCGACGTCTACGGATACAAAAACAAGCACGAAGTTTACCTGGACCATATGAAAAAGGTGTTTGAGATCTGCCGTGAGGAGGGCATGAAGCCCGAGTTCTGGGCGGACGCGTTTTATGATACCGACCGTTCCGATGAAGAAATCAGCAGTATCTTTGACGGAGATCAGACTCCTATAGTCTGGAACTACCGTGCATCGGAGGCCGAAAGAGTCCGGAAAAACCTTATCAGGATGAAAAAATGCGTGGGAAAGGTTCAGTACGCGGGAGGCCTGTTCAAGTGGCAGAGCTTTGCTCCGGACAACACCTATACCAAAAAATGTATGGACGCGCTTCTGGCGGTCGCTGCGGACTGCGAAGTGGATGATATCATCATAACCGCATGGGCGAATGACGGCTATGAATGTTCCATAAATGCGATGATACCCGGAATATGGTATGCGACCGGGAAGCTCTGCGCAGGAGAGCCCGATCAGAGCGCCATGGTTGCGGCCTGGAGCGGATACACCTCTGAAGAATGGGAACTGTGCGACAGGCTCAATTATGTGATGCCGAATCTTGATGTGCAGTGCAATGCGGCAAAATATTTGTTGTACAACGATTTTATAATAGGCCTTTTGGATTACAACACTCCCGACCACGCAGACGAAATCTACAGGGATCTGCTGCCAAAGCTCCATCCTCTGGCAGAGAGAAAAGAGACTTTTTCATATCTTTTCAAGTCATACGAGGCGCTTTGCCGCGTCCTTATGCTAAAGGCCACCTTCGGACGCAGGCTTTACAGAGCATATCAGGACGGCGACAAGGAAAAAATGCGCGCGATAGCAGGGGAATTGCCCGACATCAGAGAGGCGCTCAAAGAGTTTTACCGGATATACAGAGAGCAGTGGCTGCTTGAGAACAAAGGCTTTGGCTTCGAGGTCATGGATCTCAGGTTCGGAGGGCTCATCGGCAGAACGGAAACAGTGGAAAAGGTTTTGTACGACTATATCGAAGGCAGAACGGAGCGTATCTATGAGCTGGAAGAGGAAAGGCTGGAATATTTCTGCGGAAGGCTCAAGGGAGACGAGGTATATGCTCCGGTACACGGAGACTTCGCAACGGCCTATACGGTAAACCTGATTACCTATTCATAAGGAGAAATCGGATATATGAAGCTGAAATATTACGGAACTGCGGCTTATGAGGGCTTTCCCGCACTTTTCTGCGCGTGCGACGCCTGCAAAAGGGCCAGAGCTGCGGGCGGAAGGAATATCCGCAGCAGGTCACAGGCGCTTATTAACGATGAACTATTAATAGATTTTCCGGCTGATACGGCAATGCGCTTTTTGTACGGCGACCTGCCGCTGCCGGAGCTGAGGCACTGCCTGATTACGCACAAGCACAGTGACCATTTCTATCCTATGGACGTGGTGGCCAGATGTCCGGTCTTTGCTTATCCGGAAACGGAAGACCCCATGCATTTTTATCTGCCGGAAAACTGCGAAAAGGAGCTGGCGCTGCGCCTTTCGGAGCAGCCTGACGGCGGCAGGGTAAAGCTCCACACGGTAAAGCCTTTTGACGTTTTTAACGTTGCCGGCATATATACCGTGACGGCGCTTCCCGCGCATCACAGTGCAGAGGCGGTTTTTTATATGATTGAAGACGGAGAAAAACGGATTCTTTATGCTCACGATACGGGCAGCTTTCTGCCTGAGGCGCAGGAGTTTTTCAAAAAAGAAAAGCCGCACTTTGACTTTGTTTCCTACGACTGCACATACGGTCTGGACGACAACGGTTCTCACCATATGGGCTTTCCCGTGGTGCTTCGCATGGATGAAATGCTGCGCGAGTGTGGCTGCGTGGATAGCAAAACCGTGCGGTATATCAATCATTTTTCCCACAACGGAAAAGTTACTTATGACGAAATGGTCCCCATTGCGAAAAAACACGGCATAGGGGTGGCATACGACGGACTGACGGTGAGGATATGATTAGTACACCTTCAAAAAAAGAAATATACCTGATTTGCAATGCACATCTGGACCCCGTCTGGCTGTGGCGCAGGGAAGAGGGTATGGCGGAGGCTATATCCACGTTCCGCGTTGCGGCCGATTTCTGTGAAAAATACGACGGATTTATTTTTAATCACAACGAGTCCGTGCTGTACGAATGGATAAAGGAGTACGAGCCTGAGCTCTTTGAGCGCATCCGCAGGCTCGTAAAAGAGGGAAAATGGCGTATTATGGGCGGCTGGTATCTGCAGCCCGACTGCAACCTGCCATCCGGCGAGTCTTTTATCAGGCAGATAGAAGAGGGAAACCGGTTTTTCCTCGAAAACTTCGGAGTAAAGCCCGTGACAGCTGTGAATTTTGATCCCTTTGGGCACACCAGGGGGCTGGTTCAGATTCTCAAAAAGATGGGCTACGAAAATTATGTTTTTATGCGCCCCAACAGAATCGTTCCGGAGCAGGATTTTATCTGGAGGGGCTACGACGGCAGCGAGATACGCGGACACTGCCTGCTGGGAGTATACAATTCTCCGAAAGGCGCTATAGAAAAGCGGCTGGATCCCATGGTCGCAAGTGAGCAGAGCCGCATTTTCATGTGCTGGGGCGTGGGAAACCACGGCGGCGGCCCTTCCGAAGAGGACTGGCTCACTATTCAGGAATATATGAAGGCCCATCCGGAAATCAGTTTTATTCCCTCCGGCTGTGAGGAATATTTTGCAGCGGTCGGAAATGACGGGCTGCGCGTGTATGACGGTTCAATGAGACACTGGGCGGTGGGCTGCTATACTACCATGTCCCGCATAAAAAGAAAACATCGCCTGCTGGAAAACGAGCTGGCTTTTACCGAAAGAATAATGGCTGCGGCAGGGATGCCTTCAGCAGAAAAGCTGAGAGAAGCGGAAAAGGATCTGCTCTTTTCGGAGTTTCACGACTCCCTGCCCGGTTCGATGATAAAAAGCGCCGAGGAGGACATGCTCCGTCAGATGGATCACGGTCTGGAAATATTGTCACGTAACCGTATCAAGGCGTTTTTCAGGCTCTGCGAGGGTCAGCCTGTAGCAAAAAGCGGAGAGATTCCCGTGATGGTCTTTAATCCGCATCCCTACAGGATAAAACAGGAGGTAGAAGTGGAATTCCAGCTTCAGGAGCAGAATTTCAACATGCCTGAGGTGACAGTGGCACGGGTTCGCGCCGCGGACGGGACTTACCTGCCTGCCCAGAATATAAAAGAGGACTGTACCTTCAATCTGGACTGGAGAAAGAGGATAGTCTTTACCGCTGAGCTGGAGCCTATGAGTATCAGCAGATTTGACTGTGAGCTTCACACGGAGCCGCTCGCCAGACGCCCCATAGAGGCCCTCGCAGAGGAAAACGGCTGCTACATCTTCAGAAACGGCCGCGTCGAAGTGCTGATAAACAAATCCACCGGTCTGATAGACCGTTACCGGGTGGATGGCAGGGACCGCCTTCAAAAAGGCAGCTGCGAGATAAGGGCGTTTCTGGATAATGAAGATCCATGGGGAATGACCGTGGACAGCTTCCGTGAGCGCGCGGGCGAGTTCAGGCTGCTTTCGGATGCGGAGGCAAACGCCTTTAACGGATATCCGGATGAAACCGTGCCGAATGTCCGCGTCATAGAAAACGGAGAGGTTCTTACGCGCCTTCAGGCCACTTTTGCATATTCCGCTTCTTTTGCCGTAGTCACCTACACGATGTACAAAAACGAAACGTATATAGACATTCACATAAAGCTCTTTTCGGCAGACACAAACAGAATGTATAAGCTGGCGCTGCCCACAGAGTGCGGCGGCATGAGCCTGTACGGACAGGACGTGTTCGGCAGAGAGGAGCTGCCTACCGACGGCAGAGAGGTCTGTTTCCAGAAATGGTGCGGGTTTACCGACGAGAAATCGGGATTTGCGGTGATTAACGCCGGAACCTACGGAGGAAGCTGCGAGGACGGCACAATCCTGCTTTCCCTTCTGCGCACGCCTGTGTATTCCGCTCACCCTATTCCCGAAAGACAGCTGGCAGACCGCGACATCTATCTCGACCATGTAGACATGGGAGAGAGGGAGTTTGATTTCAGGCTGACGGCGGAGACGAAGCTTTTGGACAGAGATGCAGAGATTTACAGTCAGTCACCTTATGCGCTCAGCTTTTTCCCGTCGGGCGGCGGAGAAAAAAAAGGTCTGAGGGTGGAGATGGATAATCCTTATTTCATCCTGTCAGGACTGCGCCTGCGAAAGGATGGCACGCCTCTCGTGAGAGTTTTTAATTCCTCGGAAAAAACTCAGAGCGGCACGCTCCGCGTGGGTGACCGCGAGATCAGTATTACGCTCGGTGCATATTCATTTGAAAACATTCTTTAAAGACGGAGGGAAAAATGAAATTTACTGAATTGCTCAAAAAAAAGACCGCCGACAATCCCGGCACAAAGGCCCCGGTAATAGCCTTCCTCGGGGACAGCGTTACCCAGGGCGTTTTTGAGGTCTACCAGAAGGGCGGGGAGATGACGGGGGAATTCGACAGTGTCAAAGCCTATCCCGAAAGTGTACAGGAACTGCTGGCGAGGATGTACCCGTCGGCTCCTGTGTCTGTGGGAAACGCCGGTGTACAGGGCGGCTCG
>JAFTAU010000011.1 GCA_017455435.1 Lachnospiraceae bacterium
TCGTAAAAACCGATTATTTTGAGAGTGCTGAGAGGCAAGTATGCCTATAGCACTCTCGGTTTTAGTAAAAACCGATTATTTCGAGAATGCTGAGAGGCAAGTATGCTTATAGCACTCTCGATAACTGTAAAAACTTATTTCTGTGGAGTGCTGTGATGCAACATCCCCGCAGAAATTTGATTAAAGAATAACCGGTTTAAGAGATTTAAGCACTTCAGTAACCTGTGATTATGTTGTAGAATATAAAAAACTTAGTTTAGCTGCAACCACAGGGACCGGATTATGAAAATGAAAAAAGACCCCGAAACCATACTTTACACAAATCGCCTGATTCTCCGCCGCTGGAAAAAGAGCGATGCGAAGGATCTGTACAAATACGCGAGCGACCCGGACGTGGGACCTGCCGCCGGCTGGCCGGCTCACCGCAGTATCCGCGAAAGCAGAGGCATTATAAAAAACGTCCTGAGCGTAAAGGAGTGCTACGCTGTCTGCCTGAAAACAGACAACAGACCTATCGGCGCGATATCCCTGAAGCTGAAAGGCCACACCGACCTGACCGACCGCGACGACGAGTGCGAGCTCGGCTTTTGGGTGGGAAAGCCGTTCTGGGGGCAGGGCATTATCCCGGAGGCCGCGGCAGAAATGCTCCGCCACGCTTTTGAAGATCTCAGTATGCAAAAGGTCTGGTGCGCCTATTACGACGGAAACACAAAATCAAAACGCGCCCAGGAAAAATGCGGCTTCAAATATCAGTGGACAACCGAGGGCGTGGATGTGCCGATGCTGCACGAAAAGCGGACAGGCCATGTTAATCTGCTCACTGCGGAAGACTGGACAGCGTCAATTGGTACGTGATAGAATGATAAAGGAAAGTCCGGCCCTGCCGGCTTTTTGATTCACCCTGAAGAATGGAGAAAAAACCAGATGAACTACAAACTGATAGCCACTGACATGGATGGAACGCTGCTTGACCGTGAAGGCAAAATACCTGAAACCACGGCGGCCGCCGTTCAAAAACTGGTCGAATCCGGCGTTATCTTTACCCTTTCCACCGGAAGACCCATTCAGGGCATTGAAAAATATATAGAGCAGCTCCACCTGAAAGGCCCGATGATTACCTACAACGGCGCTGAAATCGTCGATGCGGAAACACATAGGATTCTCTACAAAAAAGATCTGCTACTGTCCGACGCCGAAAGGATTTTCTCCCTCGGACAGCGTTTTGGCACAAACGTGATTATCTGGGGCGACGGCCGCCTCTTTGCAAATAATGACTCGGAGCGCATTATCAAATACTGCGAACGCGTCAACCTGAAGCCGATCGTGATAGACAGTATTGCAGACCTCGATGGTGTTTCCGTCACAAAGATTCTCTGGGCGGATGAAGCAGAAACAATAGCCCGTGTGCAGGAGGAAATCGCAGAAGAATCCTTCAACGAAGTCACATTCTGCACCTCGACCCCCCGCCTTCTGGAATTCTTCAACAAAAACGTCTCAAAGGCAGAGGCGATGCGTCGCATCGGAGAGATGTGCGGCATCACCCGCGAGGAGATGATCGCGGTTGGCGACGGTCAGAACGACATCAGTATGATTCAATATGCGGGTCTGGGCGTCGCCATGGAAAATGCCTCCGACGAGGTGAAGAGCCACGCCGATTACATCACCGCATCTCACAGAGAGGAAGGCGTACTCCGCCTGATCGAAAAGTTCTTTGGCTAAACTCCGCCCTACTTTTTCGCGGTTTTTGTGATATAATAAAAAGGATATTACACGAAACGGAGAGCCCATGGACTTTAGCAGAAACAGCGTCAAAAGAGAGCTTCGCAGAACCTCGTCGCGCAGTGAAAAGCACGGCGTAAAGATTGGTCTGCTTTTTATAAAGCTTTTCCTCGTGCTGCTGGTCTTTGTGACTGTCATGGGCGGCGCCCTGATACTCGGCGTGGTAAAAGGCGTCATCGACCAGTCTCCCGTGCTCACCGCAGAGGATGTGGCTCCCTCAGGTCTCGCTTCTGTAGTCTACGATTCAGACGGCAAAGTCATCCAGACGCTCGTCGGCAGCGGCGCAAACAGAACGCTCGTCCAGTATTCCGACATCCCGAAGGACCTCATCAATGCCTTCGTCAGCATAGAAGATTCCCGCTTCTGGACGCATGAGGGAATAGACGTAAAGGGCATTATCCGCGCCGCATTCGTAGGCGTGACCGGAGGCTTTAAATTCACCGAAGGCGCCAGCACCATCACCCAGCAGCTCATAAAAAACAACGTCTTTGACGGCGGTCAGGAAAAGACCCTCGGCTCACGCATAGTGCGCAAGATTCAGGAACAGTACCTGGCCATCAATCTCGAAAAAACTATTTCCAAAAAAGAAATACTGATAGATTATCTCAATACCATAAACCTCGGTTCAAACTGCCTCGGTGTTGAAAAGGCCGCGCAGCGTTATTTCGGAAAAAGCGTCAGCGAGCTGAATCTTTCCGAATGCGCCGTTATTGCCGCCATCACACAGAATCCCTACGCCTACAACCCCCTCCGCTTCCCGGAGAAAAACAAGGTTCGCAGGTCAAAGGTTCTGGGAGACATGGAACGGGAGGGCTATATCTCGGCCGCCCAGAAAGAAGAGGCTCTGGCCGACGATGTTTATTCCCGTATCGCCGAATACAATAATATTTATCAAAACAATTATCAGGAAACAGTTTACTCGTACTTTGTCGACCGTCTTGTAAAAGATGTAAAGCGCGACCTTATAGACGCCGGCTATTCCGAACAGCAGGCGCAAAAGCTCATATACAGCGGAGGTCTGCAGATTTATTCCACACAGGATTCCGCCATTCAGGCGGTGGTCGATGCCGAGGTCAACAACCCTGACAATTACAAGGATGTCGAACAGAAATACTCCTTCACCTACACCCTCAGAGTGGTTCATTCTGACGGGTCCCATACCGATTACGACACCTCGGATGTTCGTAAATATACAGGAAAAACCTACCTGGATTTCAACAAAGAATCAGAGATAGAAGAAATAATCGCCGGCTTCAAGGCCCGCTGCATTTCGCAGGGCGACAAGATCGGTATCGAAAAGCTTGACATTTCCCTGCAGCCGCAGGTTTCCGTGACGCTGATGGATCAGTACACCGGACAGGTAAAAGCCATCGCGGGCGGCAGAGGCGAAAAAACGGCGTCCCTGTCACTGAACCGCGCCACAAACACCTTCCGCCAGCCGGGCTCCACCTTCAAGGTTCTGGCGGCTTTTGCTCCGGCGCTTGAATACAGCGGCGACACCCTTGCCACCACATTCTACGACGAGCCATACACCGCCACTATAAACGGCAGCGTCTGGACGCCCAAAAACTGGTACAGCAAGAGCAAATATGCCGGTTACGCCAATATTCATCAGGCGATTACCTATTCAATGAACATAATTGCGGCCAAATGTCTGGTCGAGGATGTCGGCATAGAAGCCTCATTCAAAATGATTGAAAGCTTCGGCATAAACACTCTGATTCCAGAGACGCCTGAAAACAAGGCCAGTGGGCGGAATGATATGAAACCCACGCTGGCGCTCGGCGGCATTACCCAGGGCGTAACCAATATGCAGCTTACCGGCGCGTTTGCCTCTATTGCCAACGGCGGCACCTATACAGAGCCGGTCCTCTATACAAAGGTCGTCACAAACAGCGGGCGCGTCATTCTCGAAAAGAAACCCGAAACGCATACCGTCATTTCCGAAGACACGGCTTTCCTGCTCACTCACGCTATGCAGAGCTCACTCGAAAAATCAAAGCTGAACGGCCTGTTCAACAGCAATTCCGCGGCCGCAAAGCTGGACCGCCTGCCCGCCGCCGGAAAATCCGGAACCACAAACAGCTACAACGACCTGTGGTTCGTGGGCTATTCGCCTTATTACACAATGGGCGTATGGAGCGGCTACGACGACAATAACAAATTCTCTACCGAAGACGAAAGAGATTTCCACAAGATCATCTGGAAAAACATAATGGAAAAAATCACGGAGCCGCTGCCGGACGCGGATTTCGCGATGCCGTCCAATATCGTGGAATGCGAGATTTGCACAAAATCCGGAATGCTTGCCGCCAGTGCGTGCAAGTGCGACCCGCGCGACTGCATAGTTGAAAAGGAATATTTCGTAAAGGGCTCGGAACCGACCGAATACTGCAATCTTCACAGCACGGTGCAGGTCTGTAGTGCTTCAAAACTGCTGCCCGGCGTAAACTGCAAAGAAAAAATCAGCCTGGGAATCATAAAACTGCCCGAAGAAACCACCGGTACGACACAGGACAATGCGCACAGCTCTAAGCCAAAGGACACCTGCAATGTCTGCCAGCCCACGTCCGAAACCACGCCCGGCACTCAGCCGCAGACAAATCAGCCCACGTCGCCTTAACATTTCCGGGAAAAAATCTTTAACATATAAGGAATAATATGATAGATCTTCACATGCATTCGACAGAGTCGGACGGTTCTCTCACGCCGACGCAGCTTATTCAGCTTTGCAAAGAAAAGGGGCTTTCGGCAGTTGCCCTGACCGATCACGACACCACTGCAGGCGTAGCTGAGGCGTTGGCCGCCGGAGAAAGTTCCGGCCTGCGCGTCGTCCCCGGCATCGAGATAAATACCGAATACGAAGGGCGCGATGTACACGTAACAGGCCTTTTTATCAATACGTCTTCCGGCGTCCTGCAGACCTATCTTCAGGGGATTCAGGACAGCCGTATCGAAAAAAATATCAAAACCATAAAGAGGCTCAACGAAGCCGGCCTGGATATTACCGAAGAGGATTTTCCGGAGCTTAGGCTGGGTACGGTAATGACGAGGGGAAATCTCGCCCGCGTTATAGTAAGCAAAGGCTATGCGGCAAATACCGCGGAGGCCTCGGCCAGATATCTGTCAAAGGGATGCCCTTACTACGTCCCCAGAAAACAGGCAGATCCATTTGAAGCGATAAACGCTATCCACGCCGCCGGCGGAAAGGCTTTTATAGCGCATTTTCATCAGATATTCAGAAAAGACCGCGATATGAGCGAGGCATTCTGCCGCAGATTTCTCGCAAACGGTGCCGACGGGCTTGAAACCAGATATGCCGAATTTGACGATGAACTCCGCGCCAGAGCAGATGAGATGGCAGCGGATTTTCACTGCCTGCGCTCAGGCGGCAGCGATTTTCACGGAGCAATAAAGCCGAACGTCATGGTCGGAACGGGCTTCGGAGACCTGCTCGTCCCGGACGAATTTTTGACCGAAATAGAAGATTCAATCTCATAGACTTTTGCCCCGCCGTATGATAAAATCTAACGGAAAAAGGAGATCAGGAAATGGATAAAAAACGCCGTGTACTACTGAAACTCAGCGGAGAAGCCCTCGGAAAAAAAGACCATTCGGGCTTTGACGACGAAGTAATAAAAGACATAGGACTCCAGATAAAACGCGCCATGGACGAAGGCGTTCAGATAGGCATCGTCATCGGAGGCGGCAATTTCTGGCGCGGACGCCAGTCAAATTCCGTAGAGCGCGTAAAAGCCGATCAGATCGGCATGCTCGCCACCGCCATGAACTGCCTTTACGTCTCATCGTTTTTCAATACCCTCGGCATAGAAACCGCGGTTTTCTGCTCATTTGAGATAGCCGGCGCCATCCCCGTATTCAATTATGATGATGTTCTGAAGGCGCTCGACGAGGGCAAGGCCGTATTCTTTGCGGGCGGCACCGGACACCCTTATTTTTCCACGGATACCGGCGTCGTGCTCCGCGCCATCGAGATGCACGCGGACGAGATTCTTATGGCAAAGAATATCGACGGTGTTTATGATTCATCCCCCAGCCTTAATCCCAACGCCAAAAAATTCGACGTCATCACCATCGAGGAGATGCTCGAAAAGCGCCTGCAGGTCATTGACGTGACAGCGTCGGCGCTCTGCTGCGACAACCGCATCCCCATGGCCATTTTTAAGCTCGGGGAGCCGGACAGTGTTTACAATGCGATGAAGGGCAACATCACCGGAACCCGCATTACCGTATAAATATCAAACGGAGGTTTTATCATGGAAGACATTTTACAGGTATCGGAAGAAAAAATGGGAAAGACCCTTTCAGGGCTTCAGGAGGAGTTTTCCGTTATACGCGCCGGCCGCGCAAATCCCGCCGTGCTGAATAAAATCATGGTCAGTTACTACGGCACTCCCACTCCCATCCAACAGACTGCGAACATATCCGTTCCGGAGGCCAGACTCATCCAGATCCAGCCCTGGGACAAATCTCTCATCAAAGAAATAGAAAAAGCCATCAATATGTCTGACATAGGCATCAATCCCACCAACGACGGCACCGTTATCCGCCTGGTTTTCCCGGAACTGACGGAGGAACGCCGTAAGGATCTTTGCAAGGACATCAAGAAAAAGGGCGAGGATGCTAAGATAGCTGTCAGAAACATCCGCCGCGACGCCAATGAAAAGATCAAAAAGGCCGAAAAGGACGGAGATTTCACAGAGGACGACAGCAAGGACACCGAAGAAAAGGTTCAGAAGCTGACAGACAAATACATCGAAAAGATCGACAAAGCTGTCGATGAAAAGACCAAAGAAGTAATGACGGTCTGATTGCACCCTGTATTAACGAAGCTGCTGCCCGCAAAGCGGCAGCTTTTTTAAGAGAAGACGACGATATGGATGAAAAAGAACTGATTATACCGGATCATATAGCCATCATACTGGACGGGAACGGACGGTATGCCACGCGTCACGGACTTCCGCGCAAACTCGGGCACAAGGCCGGCTGCGAGACGCTGGAGGAAATCGTAGAAGAAAGCGCCAGACTGTATATCAAATATCTCACGGTCTATGTTTTTTCCACGGAAAACTGGAAGCGCTCTGCAGAGGAAGTCGGGGCGCTGATGGCACTGCTTCGCGTCTACATAAAAAAGCTCACAAAAAAAGCTCTAAAGAATAACGTCCGCGTCAATTGCATCGGGGACGAAACCCGTCTCGATGAGGACATCAGAGAAATGCTTCGCGAGTCGCGTGAAAAGACCGCTCACTGCACCGGCATGGTCTTTACCATGGCGCTGAACTACGGCTCGCGTGATGAGATAAAACGCGCCGTAAGGTCGCTTGCGTCAAAGGCCGCGTCCGGGGAGATTGCACCTGAGGACATCACGGAGCAGACCATTGCCGAGGAGCTGGACACCGCAGATATGCCGGATCCGGACCTTTTGATTCGCACGGCAGGAGAACAGCGCCTGTCCAATTATCTCCTGTGGCAGAGCGCCTACACGGAGTTTTACTACACAGATGTACTCTGGCCGGATTTTCACAGGCCGGAGCTGATAAAGGCAATAGAAGCCTATAATATGAGAGATAGAAGATACGGCGGGAGGAAATAATGTTCTGGACCAGATTACTCAGCAGCGTCACGCTCCTGGCAGTCACGATTTTTTTAGTTGTATTCGGCGGGCTGCCGCTCATTGCTTTTATAGGGATTATTTCCATTCTGGGGCTCTTTGAGCTCTACCGCGTGCTCGGTTTTGCCTTCACACCGCTCGCTTATCTCTGCTATTTTCTCGCGGCGGCATACGAGGTGATGGTTTATTTCTCGGGCCTCAGCCTGTTTTCCGTGTTTATCATTCTCTCGGTGCTCGCCCTGCTTATGACATACGTTTTCTGCTATCCTTCCTATGACGCCAAAGCCGTAATGGGAGCGTTTTTCGGCCTCATCTACGTGGTCGTTATGCTCGCTTTTATTTACGTCATCAGGATAATGCCGGCCGGAAGCCTGCTCGTATGGCTGATTTTCATCAGTGCGTGGGGCAGCGACACGCTGGCTTACTGCGTGGGTATGCTGTTCGGAAAACACAAACTGACGCCCGTTCTCAGCCCCAAAAAATCTGTCGAGGGCTTTATCGGCGGCATCCTCGGAGCGCTGCTTCTGGGCGCGATTTTCACTCTTGTTTTCATCGAAGAGCTTTTAGCTGTATTCAATAACCCGATGCTCTGCGTGCTGATTATAGTTCTGGTCTGCTCGGCCGTCTCCGTCGTGGGAGATCTGGCTGCCTCAGCGATAAAGAGAAATCACGATGTAAAGGATTACGGAAATCTCATACCCGGTCATGGCGGTATTCTGGACAGATACGACAGCATCATTGTTACTGCGCCGGCGGTATTTCTTATGACAATGCTGCTCGCGGTTTTGGAGCTTTAATATGAAAAAACTCGCCCTTCTCGGCTCAACAGGCTCTATCGGGACGCAGACGCTCGAGATAGTCAGAGCCAACAAAGACATAAAAATAACGGCGCTTACGGCGGCGAAGAATATCGACCTGCTCGAAGCGCAGATCAGGGAGTTTCATCCGGAGCTTGCCTGCGCGTTTGAACCGGAGGCAGCGGCGGAGCTGGCTGCGCGAGTGGCTGACACAGATACGAAGATTCTGTCCGGCATGGACGGGCTGACAGCCGCCGCCTCGCAGACAGATGCCGATATCGTACTCACGGCAATGGTCGGCATGGTGGGTATCAGGCCCACGCTGGCCGCGATAGAGGCCGGAAAAGACATCGCTCTCGCAAATAAAGAAACCCTCGTCACGGCCGGACACCTGGTGATAGAGGCTGCCGCGAGGCGCGGCATACGCATATTCCCCGTAGACAGCGAGCACAGCGCCATTTTCCAGTGCCTGCAGGGCAATGAGGGCAATATAATCGACAAAATCCTGCTCACCTGCTCCGGCGGGCCCTTCCGCGGGCTGACACTCAATCAGATGAGAGATAAAACACCTGCTGACGCACTAAAGCACCCCAGCTGGTCAATGGGCAGCAAGATTACCATAGACTCCGCTACCCTTGCCAATAAGGGTTTGGAGGTGATGGAGGCCACGTGGCTCTTTGGAGTTTCGCCCGATCAGATACAGGTCGTCGTCCACCCGGGCAGTATTATTCACTCGATGGTACAGTTTGAGGACGGCGCGGTGATGGGGCAGCTGGGTACGCCGGACATGAAGATTCCCATTCAGTACGCTCTGTATTACCCGCAGCGTCTCCCTCTGGACGGGGAAAGGCTTGACCTTTTCAGACTTGGGCGGCTCATATTTGAAAAGCCTGATTTTGAAAATTTCCCTGCGCTGCGGTTGGCTTTCGAGGCCGCGAGAGCCGGCGGCACCACGCCTACGGTTTTTAATGCGGCGAACGAGTGGTCGGTGGCGAGATTCCTTCGCGGCGAGATAGGCTTTACCTGTATCGCCGATAATATCGGACGCGCCATGGCGGAGATAAAATCACGCCGGAATCCGTCTCTGGAGGACATTCTCGAGGCGGAGGCGCAGACGTACGCTCTGCTGGAAAACAGATAGTATTTCGGAGAAAACATGGATTTTACAAGCATTCTCATAGCAATAGTGATATTCAGCCTGCTCGTTTTCTTTCACGAGCTGGGGCATTTTCTTGCCGCAAAAGCGTGCGGCATCGGCGTCATAGAGTTTTCCATCGGCATGGGACCCAGGCTCTTCAGCTTCAAAAAGGGTGAAACCAGATACTCGCTGAAGATTATTCCCTTCGGCGGCTCCTGCGCCATGGTGGGAGAGGACGCCGCGGGCGGCGGCGAGGTAGGCGACAGTGATCTGGACGAGATTCCGCTGGAGGAGCTTCCTGACAACGCCTTCCCCAAAAAATCAGTCTGGGCGCGGATTATCACCGTTTTTGCCGGACCGCTGTTCAATTTTATTCTGGCGCTGGTTCTCGGCATTATCATGGTGGCCTGCATCGGCACAAATCCGGCAAAGGTCTACAACGTCACGACCGGCTCCGGCGCTGAAAAAGCCGGAATTCTGAACGGTGACGAGATTACAGAGATAAACGGCACCGGCATCGGAATGGGCTACGATATCGTGCTTTTCAGTCTTTCAAACCCCATCGACGGTCAAAAGGAAATCGAGGTAAAATTCCTCAGGGGCGGCGAGGAACACACCGTCAGATACGACCCGTCCAGGCAGGTATTTCGCACTGGCATCAGCTACACCGCGGATGAAAATCCCGCAATGCTTTCAGAGGTGACTGAGGGGCATCCGGCATACGAAGCCGACCTTCGCGCAGGCGATGTAATCACTGCGATAAATTCTGTTCCTATTGCCACGGGATCCGAGATGGCGCAGTATTTCACCGAAAACCCCATAGATGGGGGCCCGCTGGAATTTACATTCAAGAGAGACGGCAAAGAACAGATTGCATCCGTTGCCCCGGAGGAAGTGACAATCAGCGAGCTGGGCTTTTCGGCGGCGTATTACCGCGAGGACGCAAATTTCTTCACTGCGATTTCCGGCGGCTTCAAGGAAATGCTCTTCGGCGTGAAATCGGTCTTTGCCTCACTGAAAATGCTGTTTAACGGCACTGCCAGCGTTCGCGATCTGTCGGGCCCGGTCGGCATTGTTTCGGTCATCGGCAGGACAATCGATGAATCGAGCTCAGACGGGGCGTTCTATGTTTTTGTAAATATGCTCAATATCAGCATACTGCTTTCGGCGAACCTCGGCATCGTAAACCTGCTGCCGCTGCCCGCACTGGACGGCGGACGCCTGCTGGTGCTGATAGTGGAAGCTATCACGGGAAAACGCTTAAAGCGCAAGACGGAAGGCATCATCAACATGGTGGGCTTTGTGCTGCTGATGGCGCTGATGGCATTTGTTCTGGTAAACGACGTTATAAAACTGTTCTGATAAGAGAAACGATATGCGCAGAAAATCAAGAATTATTGATATAGGCGGAGTGAAAATAGGCGGGGAAAACCCCATAGCCATTCAGTCCATGACCAATACCCCCACGGCGGATTACGAGGCGACCATCAGGCAGATAGAAGCTCTCGAGGCCGCAGGCTGCGAGATAGTGCGCTCCACGGTCAATGACGCTGAGGCCGCAGAGGGCTTTGCCAGAGTCAAAAAAGCCATTCACATCCCGCTTGTCGCGGACATTCATTTTGATTACCGGCTGGCGCTGGCCGCCATCGAAGCCGGCGCTGACAAGATCAGGATAAACCCCGGCAACATCGGAAGTGACGACAGAGTCAGGCAGGTGGTGGATGCGGCAAAATCGCGCGGCATTCCTATCCGTATCGGCGTCAATTCCGGTTCTCTCGAAAAAGAAATCCTGGAGCGCGACGGCGGCGTAACGGCTGCCGGGCTGGCCGAAAGCGCAATTAATGCCACCCGCCGCGTCATGGATATGGGCTATGAAAATCTGGTCATCAGCCTCAAATCCTCGAACGTTCCCATGTGCATTAAGGCGCATGAAATAATAGCGGACATGACGGATTTGCCGCTGCATGTGGGCATCACGGAGGCCGGAACCGTCAGAAGCGGCATTATCAAATCCTCCGTGGGTCTGGGCGCAATCCTCTCGCGCGGAATCGGAGACACTGTCAGGGTCTCGCTGACCGGCGATCCCACTGAGGAAGTCTTCGCCGCCAAAAAGATACTGCAGACGCTGGGTCTGCGGCGCCAGGGAATCAACGTTATCAGCTGTCCCACCTGCGGCAGAACGCAGATAGACCTTATCGGGCTGGCAAACCGTGTAGAAGATCTTGCGGCGCGGTATCCCCATCTGACGCTTGACGTGGCGGTTATGGGCTGCGTGGTAAACGGGCCCGGAGAGGCGCGTGAAGCAGACATCGGCATCGCCGGCGGAAAGGGAGAGGGGCTCCTCATCAAAAAAGGAGAGATAGTCAAAAAACTCCCTGAGTCGGAGCTGCTTTCCGCCCTCAAATGCGAACTCGACAATTGGCAATAAACCGGAGTATATAATGGAAAAACTGTTATTCGATATGATGCCGGCACTGGAGCTGCCGGCAGATTTAAAATCAAGGCTTAATGACGCTGTTGTCAGACGCGTTGCCATGTCTCACGAGAGAAACACGGTCAAGATTCATCTGGAACTGGGCGCCATCATCAGCCGCCGTGAGCAGAGCTACCTCGAAGGCTGCATAAAAAGTGCATATTTCAAATATGACAATGCTGTGGTCAGGGTGCTGCCGTTTTTTCGCCTCGATTCTGTTACGGCAGAGGAGATTCTTGACAGCTACGGCGAAAGCATCTCTCAGGAGCTGAAAGAAAAAGATCTGCTGCTGTATTCGTACTACGATTCGGCCGATATCAGCGCCGCAGCCGGAACTGTCAGCATCGCCTTTACCTCTGCGAGCGCCGGAAAAACAGAAGGGGATTCATTAAAAGAATTCCTCGAGAATCTTATCAGTGAGCGCTTCGGGATAAAGGTGGGCGTAGACGTGAAACTCGCAGCTGCTTCTTCCAGACCACAAAAAGAGCGCATTCCGCAGAGTGAGAAATTCAAATACAAGAAAAAAATGAAAAAGCTGGTCGCGTCTCGGGGCTACGGCTATGAGTTTTCCGGCGATCCCATTCCTATCTGCAACATCACCGAGGAAATGGGCAGCGTCGTTATCCGCGGAAAGATATTCAGCTCTGACGAGCGCACGCTCAGCAACGGAATGACGCTGGTGGTTTTCAGCATTTATGACGGGACAGATTCGATTCAGGCAAAGGTTTTTGCGGTGGAAGATCAGCTCGCGCAGATCAGGGAGCTGGTCGCGAAAAAGCCTTACGTCACGCTTTTTGGTGAAGCAGTTTATGACAAATTTGCCGGAGAAATAATAATCAACCGCATAAAAGGCATCAAATATACGGAGCAGACCGGAGCCATCGGCAGGACGGATGACGAGCCTGAAAAGCGCGTCGAGCTGCATCTTCACACAAAAATGAGCGAAATGGACGCAGTCACGGATGTGGGCACGCTGATTGAGCGCGCCGCTTCATTCGGGCACAAGGCCATGGCGATAACGGATCACGGCGTGGTCTACAGCTTCCCCGACGCAATGAAAGCCGCCGATGCCCTCGAGAAAAAAGGCAGACCCATCAAGATCATCTACGGCTGCGAGGGCTATCTGGTAGCCGACAAAGAGGATGACACCATTGACGATATTCTGAAGGCGCCGCGATACCACATCATTTTACTTGCAAAAAACGAAACCGGCAGAGTCAATCTTTACAGACTGGTTTCCGAATCGCATATCAAATATTTCAACAAACGCCCGCGCATACCGAGGTCGGTTCTGCAGCAGTACCGCGAAGGTATTCTGGTAGGCTCGGCCTGCGAAGCCGGGGAACTGGTCCGCAGCATCGTCACGGGAGCTCCGGATGAAGAAATCGAAAAAATCGCTTCGTTCTACGATTATCTTGAAATTCAGCCCATAGGCAACAACGAATTCTTAAAGCGCAGCGAGGCTTTTCCTGATGTAAAGACCGACGAAGACCTGCGCGACATAAACCGCCGCGTGGTCGCTCTCGGTGAAAAGCTCGGAAAGCCCGTTGCGGCCACCTGCGATGTGCATTTCATGGACCCGCAGGACGAGATATACCGCCGCATTATCATGAAAGGCATGGGATATGGCGATGCGGACTTTCAACCGCCGCTTTATTTCCGCACCACGCGGGAAATGCTGGACGAATTTGCCTATCTCGGCGAAGAAAAAGCGCGCGAGGTAGTCATTACAAATACAAACCTCATCGCCGATATGTGCGAGGTTATCCGCCCCGTAAGACCTGACAAATGTCCGCCGTCCATAGCCGGCTCAGAGGAAAAACTGCGCGACATCTGCTACGCGAGAGCGCACGAGATTTACGGGGATCCGCTGCCGGACGAGCTTCAGACGCGGCTGGACAAGGAGCTCGGCTCCATCATTTCAAACGGTTATTCCGTCATGTATGTTTTTGCCCAGATGCTCGTCAAAAAATCAAACGATGACGGATATATGGTGGGTTCGAGAGGCTCGGTCGGTTCCTCCCTTGTGGCCAGGATGATGGATATCACGGAGGTAAACCCTCTGCCGCCTCACTATGTCTGCCCGAAATGCAGATACAGCGAATTTGACTCCGAAGAGATCCGCGCCGCCGCGGGAAAGACAGGCTATGACCTGCCGGACAAGGTTTGCCCCAAATGCGGCGCCATGCTCGGCAAAGACGGCGTGGACATCCCGTTTGAAACCTTCCTGGGCTTCAAGGGCAACAAAGAGCCGGATATCGACCTCAATTTTTCCGGCGAATATCAGTCAAAGGCGCATAATTACACTATCGACCTTTTCGGCAGGGACTACACCTTCCGCGCAGGAACCATTTCCACGGTTAAAGACAAGACCGCATACGGCTTTGTCAAAAAATATTTCGAGGAAAAAGGCGAGCAGAAGCGCCGCTGCGAGATAGACCGCCTGATTTCCGGCTGCGTGGGCATCAGGCGCAGCACGGGCCAGCATCCTGGCGGCATCATCGTGGTTCCGCAGGGCGAGTCGATTTATTCCTTCACGCCCATCCAGCACCCCGCCAACGACACAAAGACAGACACCATCACGACACATTTTGAATATCACGCAATAGAGCAGAACCTGCTCAAATTCGATATTCTCGGGCACGATGATCCCACCATGATGAAATGGCTGGGTGATCTGTCCGGCGTCGACCCGCGCAGCATAAAACTCGATGATCCGAAGCTCTATTCGCTGTTCGAGAGCACCGAGGCTCTGGGTATCACTCCGGCGGACATAGGCGGCGCAAAGCTCGGAACCTACGGCATCCCTGAGTTCAATACCGATTTTGCCATGGAAATGCTTATCGAGGCAAAGCCGCACAACTTCGCCGACCTCGTCAACGTATCCGGTCTCGCGCACGGCACCGCGGTCTGGATGGACAATGCCCGCGACCTGATAAAAGACGGAACGGCCACGCTTCAGACGGCAATCTGCACACGCGACGGGATTATGCTTTATCTTATTTCAAAGGGATTGGAGCCCGCGGAGGCGTTTTCTATCATGGAATGCGTCCGCAAAGGAAAAGTCGCAAAGAAAAAAGCTCCGGAATGGGACGGTTGGAAAGAGGATATGAAAAAGCACGTCGTTCCGGACTGGTACATCAAATCCTGTGAGAAAATCGAGTACATGTTCCCTAAGGCGCACGCCGCCGCGTATGTTATGATGGCGCTTCGCGTGGCGTATTACAAGATTTATCATCCGCTGGAATTCTACGCCGCGTATTTCGGCATCAGGGCAAAGGCCTTTGACGTCGAGAAAATGGCCATGGGCAGGCAGAAGATTGAGGAGACTCTCGCTTATTTCCGCAAATACGGCGACGGCACCGGCGATGCAAAGGTGGCAAAGGACGAGCGCCTGACCGATATCGAAAAAGACACCTTCCGCGACCTCAGAATGTGCGAGGAAATGTACGCCCGCGGTTATGAATTTATGCCCATCGACATTTACCGCGCCGACGCTGTGCGTTTTCAGGTCATCGACGGCAAAATCATGCCGTCCTTCTCCGGCATAGCCGGCATGGGCGACAAAGCGGCCAGGAGCCTTCAGGAAGAAGCGGCTAAAGCCCGTTTTCTTTCCAAAGAAGACCTCATTTCACGCACAAAGATATCCACGACTCTCGCGGACACCATGGAGCGGCTCGGTCTCCTTGGAGATATGCCCGAAACCAACCAGCTCAGCATTTTTGACATCGAGCTGGAATAGCGGCGGACTTGTTGTTTTGACAGGGCGGATATGCTATAATCACTATTTGAATTTTTATCGAAAAAGAGGCTTATCGGTATGAAAGAAAAACTGGAAAAAATCAGGCAGGAAGCCATAAAACGCATTTCCGAGAGCAAAGATCTCGATGCGCTCAATGAGATTCGCGTCGCTTATCTCGGCAAAAAAGGCGAGCTGACCGAAGTGCTCAAGGGCATGCGAGACGTGGCTGCCGAAGACCGCCCGAAGGTCGGGCAGATGGTGAACGACGCCCGCGCCGCCATCGAAGAAAAAATGGAAGCGGCCAAAGAGGAATTCACGCGCCGCCTCACGGAGCAGAGACTTGCGGCTGAGACGATTGACGTAACGCTCCCTGCGTCCAAAAAGGACATGGGACATCCTCATCCCAACACCGTCGCGCTGGAAGAGCTTCAGCGCATCTTCATCGGCATGGGATACGAGGTGGTCGAGGGTCCCGAGGTCGAGCTTGATTATTACAACTTTGAGGCGCTCAACATCCCTGCCAATCACCCTGCAAAGGACGAGCAGGACACGTTTTATATAAATAAAGAAATCGTGCTGCGCACGCAGACCTCGCCGGTTCAGGTGCGCGTGATGGAAAAGCAAAAGCCCCCCATCCGCATCATCGCGCCGGGCAGAGTTTACCGCTCAGACGAGGTAGACGCCACGCATTCGCCATGCTTCCATCAGATAGAAGGCCTCGTCATCGACAAAGGCATCACGATGGCCGATCTTAAGGGCACGCTGGCGCTCTTTGCCAAAGAAATGTTCGGCGCGGACACAAAAGTCAAGTTCCGTCCGCACCATTTCCCGTTCACGGAGCCGTCCGCTGAAATGGACGTAACCTGCTTTAAATGTGGCGGAAAAGGCTGTCGCTTCTGCAAGGGCGAGGGCTGGATTGAGATCCTCGGCTGCGGCATGGTCCATCCAAAGGTCCTGCGCATGAGCGGAATAGACCCCGACGTTTACAGCGGCTTCGCTTTCGGCATAGGTCTGGAGCGCATTGCCCTGCTTAAATACGAGATTGACGACATGAGACTGCTCTACGAAAACGATGAGCGTTTCCTGAAACAGTTCTGACGGAAAGGAGAGAGAAAATGAACACACCGCTTTCATGGATAAAAGCATTCGTTCCGGATCTCGACTGCACGGCGCAGCAGTACATGGACGCCATGACGCTTTCCGGCTCAAAGGTAGAGGGCTACAGAGCCTTCGATAAGAATCTTGACAAGATTGTGATAGGGCAGATTCTGTCCATAGCTCCCCACCCCGATGCTGACAAGCTCATCGTCTGCCAGGTAAATGTGGGCAAAGAGACCGTTCAGATCGTAACCGGCGCTCACAACGTATCTGAAGGAGACAAGGTTCCCGTGGTTCTGGACGGCGGCAGAGTGGCCGGCGGTCACGACGGCGGCCCGCTCCCCGATGACGGAATCAAGATCAAAAAGGGCAAGCTGCGCGGCGTGGAGTCGTTCGGCATGATGTGCGCGATAGAAGAGCTCGGCAGTACAAAGGAATTCTATCCCGAGGCTCCCGAGGACGGCATATACATCTTCCCCGAGGACGCGGAAGTCGGCGCCGACGCGATTGATGCGCTCGGAATGCGTGACGTTGATTTTGAATATGAAATCACTTCCAACAGAGTAGACTGCTTCAGTATTATCGGCATTGCCAGAGAAGCCGCCGCCACCTTCGGCTGTGATTTTATTCTCAAAAAACCTGCCGTCACGGGAGACGGTGACGACATAGCTAATCATTTCTCGGTCGAAATAGAGGCGCCGGACCTTTGCAGGAGATTCACCGCGCGCATGATAAGAAATGTAAAAATAGGCCCTTCGCCTAAGTGGATGCAGCGCCGTCTCGCGGCCTGCGGCATTCGCCCGATCAACAACCTGGTCGATATTACAAATTACGTTATGAAAGAATACGGCCAGCCCATGCACGCTTATGATATGCGCACCATTGCCGGCAATAAGATTATTGTCCGCCGCGCAAACGACGGCGACGAATTTATCACTCTTGACGGTCAGACGCGCAAGCTTGACCACGATATGCTGATGATCTGCGACGCCGAAAAAGAGATCGGCATAGCGGGTATCATGGGCGGTCAGAATTCCATGATAATAGAAGATGTGGATACCGTGCTTTTTGAGGCGGCCTGTTTTGACGGCACCAACGTGCGTCTCAGCTCAAAACGTCTCGGCATGCGTACGGACGCGTCGAGCGTATTTGAAAAGGGTATAGATCCCGCCGGCGTCGCGGAAGCAATAAACCGCGCCTGCGAACTGGTCGAGGAGCTCGGCTGCGGCGAAGTGGTCGGAGGCATAATTGACGAGCACGGAGAGCTTCCCGTTCCGAAGGAAATCCCGTTCAGACCTGACTGGATCAACAGATTTATCGGCACCGACATTTCCGAAGCCGATATGGTCAGATATCTTGAAAAAATTGAGCTCAAGGTTGACCTTGCAGCTTCAAAGGTTATTGTCCCCACATGGAGACAGGATCTGGAGCAGGAGGCGGACATCGCGGAGGAGGTCGCAAGATTTTACGGCTACGACAATATTCCCACCACGCTTCCGCGTGGCGAGGCCACTGCAGGAAAGCTTTCGTTCAAACTTCGCATAGAAGAATTGGCTCGCAAGGTGGCGCAGTTTGCGGGATTTGATCAGGCGATGACCTATTCATTTGACAGCCCGAAGACCTTTGACAGGCTTCAGATTCCGGCTGATGACCCGGTCAGAAAAGCGGTCGAAATCAGCAATCCTCTGGGCGAAGACTTCTCCATCATGAGGACTCTCCCCCTGGGCGGCATTCTTACGAGCCTTGCGCTCAATTACAACCACCGCAACATAGACGTAAAGCTTTACGAACTGGCGCACATTTATCTGCCTGCGCAGGTTCCGGTTACGGAGCTTCCCGATGAAAGAGTGCAGTTTGTGCTCGGCTTCTACGGCGAAGGTAATTTCTTCAGCCTCAAAGGCGTCGTGGAGGAATTCTTCACCCAGGCAGGATTAAAGAAAAAGCCTGCATACATAGCTGACGCCGCGCTGCCCTTCTTCCATCCGGGCAGAAAGGCGGAGATTGAGTACGACGGCAGAAAGATCGGTTACATGGGCGAGCTTCATCCCACGGTTGCCGAAAGCTACGACATCGGCGAGCGTGCGTATATCGCCGTGATAGATATGCCTGTCGTCACGGAGCTGGCGAGCTTTGACATCAAATACCGCGGCGTGGCAAAATACCCCGCCGTCACACGCGACATTTCCGTAATGATGTTAAAAGAAGTCACGGCTGCGCAGATAGAAGGCGCCATTGAAAAATGCGGCGGCAAACTCCTCGAAAGCTACGAGCTTTTCGACGTCTACGAAGGCGCGCAGATTCTGACCGGACACAAGTCCATGGCGTATTCCATCACCTTCCGCGCAAAGGACCATACCCTCGAGGACGCAGAGGTAAACCGCATTATGGAAAAACTCTTTAAGACCCTTTCCGGCATGGGAATAGAGCTGCGCTCATAATCCGCAGCCGGGTTTTTAATCATCCTGTAAAAGCTCAAAACACCGAAAGGGTTTTGAGCTTTTTGTGCTTTTTTAAAACAAATAACGTTCTGTTTAATTGACAGTTTCGTTCGATTTTAATATAATGAATGTACGATTATTAAGAAAGACGAGGCAAGAATTATGTCCATTACAGCGACTGAATTAAAGCTGAACCTGGCAAAATACCTTTTGTTGTCCGAGACCGAAGACGTTTACATAACGAAAAACGGGAAAATAATATCAAAACTTACAAACCCTTTTCAGAACAGGGTCGATACCGCAGAGTCATTATTTGGCATTCTTTCTGAGGACATCACTCTTGAAGAAGCCAAGAAGGAGCGGCTGAATAAGATATGAAAGTTTTGATAGATACATGCGTTATAGTTGATGTTCTCCAGAATCGCGAACCATTTGCGAAGGACGCGCAAAAAATCTTCATAGCGGCCGCAAAAGAAAAAATAGACGGGTTTATCGCGGCAAAGTCCGTTACCGATATTTATTATCTCACTCACCGGATAACACACAGCGACAAAAAATCGCGCGAGGTGCTGTCTAAGCTTTTTGAATTGTTTGAACCGCTTGATACGGCAGGAATTGATTGCCAAAGAGCGCTTCCGTCGCCGATTGCAGACTATGAAGACGCTGTTTTGGAGCAAAGCGCCAGACGTGAAAAGATAGACTGCATTGTAACACGCAATCAAAAGGATTTTTCAAAAGCATCTGTGCAGGTTTTGAGCCCCGGCGAGCTGCTGAAACTGATTAATTCTTAAAAATACGATTTCCAAATCCGCGATTTCCTTTTTAAAACACTTGATTTTTTGCAGATATTAAGGTAAAATCGCATTTGCACTATTTTTAGGAGGAATTATTATGAGTACGCTGCTTCTTATTTATAAAATATTAAAAGTACTGCTTATTCTCGTCAGCGTTGCGCTGGTAGTCATAGTTTTGATGCAGGAAGGCAAGTCCGGCGGACTTTCAGCCGTCGCCGGAGCCGCAGGCGAATCCTACGTCAGCAAAAACCAGTCGCGCACGCCCGAGGGCAGAAAACGCGCCATCACCAGAATTCTCGGCGCCGCTTTTATCGTAGTAGCACTCACGATGAATATTCTCGCCAAGATTCTTGCTAACTGATTTCATCTTTTTCATAAGCCCGGGCGCTCCAGTCCGGGCTTTATTTTTAGAAAATCGCTGCACGCCGGCGCTTTTCCGGAGAAACAAAAGTTATGGGAAAAGATTCTGTCAAAATAATTGCAAACAATAAAAAAGCCTTTCACGATTTCTTCATAGAGGACACCTATGAGGCCGGTATCGAGCTGGCCGGAACCGAGGTCAAATCCATGAGGCAGGGCAAATGCAATCTGAAGGATTCCTACGTTCACGAGCATAGGGGCGACCTTTATGTGGCCGGCATGCACATCAGCCCCTATGAAAAGGGCAATATATTCAACAAAGACCCCTACCGTGAGAGAAGGCTGCTGTTGCATCGCAGCGAAATCAACAAAATCCTCGGCAGGTCCTCGCAGCAGGGCTACACCATAGTTCCGCTCAAGGCTTATTTCAAAGGCAGTCTCGTCAAGGTGGAAATAGGCCTGGCGAAAGGCAAAAAGCTCTACGACAAGAGAGAAACCATTGCAAAAAAAGAAGCGGAGCGCCGCATTGAGCGTGCCTTCGCCGGGAGGGATTAAACTATGAAAATGCTTTTCGCGTCCGATTCGTTCAAAGGCTCGCTGACCAGCGGACAGACCATAGAATTGCTCACCCGCGCCGCACGTGAGGTTTTCGGAGAGGACACCGTCTGCGGCGGAGTCCCCGTGGCCGATGGCGGAGAGGGCACAGTGGAAGCCGTGGTTGCGGCTGAAAACGGAAGCATTGTCGAGGCCGTTGTTCACGGACCGCTGACGGAGCCGGTCAAGGCCGGATACGGAGATCTGGGCGGCGGCAGAGCCGTCCTGGAAATGGCGGCGGCATCCGGTCTTCCCCTCGTTCCGGAAGAAAAGCGAAATCCGCTCTATACCACGTCCTGCGGCACAGGCGAGCTTTTGCTGCATGCGCTGGATCAAGGATTCAAAGAGATCTTTATCGCCATAGGAGGTAGTGCCACGAACGACGGCGGCATGGGCTGCGCACGGGCGCTGGGAGTGAAATTTCTCGACTCCCTCGGCGCGGAGCTGGAGGGCCGCGGAATAGATCTCGAGCGCGTGGCGTCAATAGATATGTCGGGGCTCGATTCCCGCATCAAAGATACAAAAATCACCGTCATGTGCGACGTTACCAATCCTCTCTGCGGAAAGGACGGCGCGACGTATACATTCGGAACCCAGAAAGGCGCTTCGCCTGAGATTCAGGCGCGGTTGGAGGCCGGAATGATAAATTACCGCGATGTGATAAAACGGCAGTTCGGTATCGATCCCGATGCGACGCCCGGCGCGGGAGCGGCGGGAGGCCTGGGCACAGCGCTGATGGTTTTTCTCGGCGGAAAGATGAAATCCGGCATTGATACTGTGCTGGATCTTATAGATTTTGACGCCAGACTGAAAGGCGCGGACCTCGTTGTAACCGGTGAAGGACGCACCGACTGGCAGAGTTGTTTCGGAAAAGTTATGCAGGGAGTGGGAGAGCGCGCCGCCGCTGCGGGTGTGCCTGCAGTAGGGCTTTGCGGCAGTCTCGGCACCGGCGCAGAGCAGATTTTTGATCACGGCATTTCGTCGCTCATGACCACGGTCAATGCGCCTATGCCGCTTTCCGAGGCACTCGGTCGCGCGGAGGAGCTTTATTACCTCGCCGCCGTCCGAATGTTCAGATTCATAAAGACAGGCATGATGATGGCGGGCACCGCCGGTTAATAAGTTGATATCGTAGAAAACTCCCTATAAATCTCGGAAATGAGCAATCTGTAGGGAGATTATATTTTAAAACCTCCCTATGAATCTCGGATATGGGCAATCTCTAGGGAGATGATATTTTAAAAACTCCCTATGAAACTCGGAAATGAGCAATCTCTAGGGAGATTATATTTTAAAA
>JAFTAU010000058.1 GCA_017455435.1 Lachnospiraceae bacterium
AGATTTTCTCCGGACTATGGAGAAAAAGAGCTTATAGATAAAGATTTTCTCCGGAAGGTGGAGAAAAAGAGCTTGCAGATAAAGATTTTCTCCGGAAGAAGGAGAAAAAGAGCTTGCAGACAAAGATTTTCTCCGGAAGAAGGAGAAAAAGAGCTTTTAGATAAAGATTTTCTCCGGAATATGGAGAAAATAAGCTTGCAGATAAAGACTTTCTCCGGAAGTCGGAGAATAAGAGCCTACAAACAAAGATTTTCTCCGCGGCGGCGGTATCGGGGCCCGGTTACAGGGAAGAGGCGCGGCAAAGTGGGTTCCGGCGGCCGCGGCGTAGCAGGCAGCTGCGCCCTATTATCGCAGCGGGTTCCAGCGGCCGCGGCGGTAGTAGATTGTGAAAAGGAAAAACAGCAGCAGGTTGTGCGCTATCATGCAGCCCCAGGCGGAGGTGAGCCCGAGGCCGAGAAGCTTTGTGCAGATAAAGGTGCCGAGAATGCGGACGCCCCACATGCCGCAGACGTTGAACACCAGCGGCACTTTCGTTTGCCCTGCGCCCTGCAGCATTCCCTCAGTCACGATGCTGACGCCGTAAAACGGCTCCGACACCGCGACCATGCGCAGCACGACAGAGCATAGCGCGATAACATCAGGATCCTTCGTAAACAGCCCCGCCAACACCGGAGCGAAGATAAACAGCAAAAGCCCCGACAGCACCATCATCGTGATTTCGAGTCTGATAATCATACCCGCCTGATTTCGCTGCTGCTTTTGGTCTCCGGCGCCTATGGCATTGCCGGACAGCGTCGCCGCCGCCACCTGCATACCATATCCCGGAATATAGAAAACAGACTCCACCGTGTTCGCGACTGTATGCGCCGCGGTAGAAATCGTGCCGAGAGCGTTTATCATAGAAGCGAAAACCACATATCCAAAGGAAGTGATAAGCCTCTGGAGCATATTGGGAAGCGCAATACCGAGAACAGGTTTAAGTATTTTCTTGTCAGGCTTGAGAGAATATCCTCGCGGGCTGATAGCCTTGCTCCTGAAAAGAGCGATCAGAGTCAGAACGCCCGCCAAAGTAATGGAAATCGAACTCGCCAGCGCCGCGCCGCGAACGCCCATACCCGCGCCCGGAACAGTAAATTCCGCCCCGAAAAGTCCGACGCGCCTTGTACGGTAGATCAGAAAATAATTCAGCACCACATTCAAGGCATTTTCAAGAACGGCGATTTTCATCGGCGTTTTGGTATCGCGCGCGCCTTCCAGCACCATTCCGAGGATAGTCGCGACCGCCTCCGGAATCATGGCTGTATAGAAAATAAAGAAATATGCCGCGGCGTCGTCGCGGATTTCCGGCGACGCATTCATCCAGACAGGGATATAGTTGCTCAGTCCGAGAGTGATGGCAGTAAAAACGGCGCCCACCACAAACGCGATAAAAACCGACTGCGCCGAGGCGCGCCGTGCCCGCTGCTCGTCCCCGGCTCCCATGGACTGTGAAATATATGCCACCAGCCCCACTCCCAGAGCCGAAGTGGAGCTGCCAATCATCCAGCTCACGGTGGAGATGCTGCCGACCGCGGCCGTAGCCGTCGCTCCAAGGCTGCCCAGCATCGCGTAGTCCACATAATGCACCAGCGTGTGTACAAGGCCCTGCAGCATCATTGGCCACGAAAGCGAAAAAATCAGCGGCAGAAGCCTGCGCTGTTCAGGGGAATATATTCTTTTAAAGAAACGTTTTTTGTTACTCATTTTTCATTCCCGTCAGTTGTGATAATTATATCATCAAGACAGGTTATTATCAAAGAAAACACATTAGTTTTCAGTTAGTTATGATAATATATAATCAAAACGCAGAAATAAGAAAGGAGCCTCCTTGAATATCAATAAAGAAGAAATGAAAACAGGCGTGTACAAGGTTTTCAAAAAAGCTTTTTTTGAAAACTATGAGAGCATTTACATTATAGACGCGGAGACCAACGCTTTCAAGTGCTACCACGAAAGCGATTCCTACTCGTCGCTGAAGCTGGAGACCGAAGGGGACGATTTTTTTCGGGAAACCGAAAAAGCGATCAAGGCGATTTTCTACGAAGATAGAGAATATGTCAAAAAGAAACTATCAAAGGAACTGCTGTTGTCCGGCCTTGAAAACGAAAAATACTATTCGTTTGTTTACAGGCTGATGATAAACGGCAAAGAGCTCTATCACAAATGCAGAGCCCTGAAAGACGAGATTGACGGCAGAACGGTAATTGCCATCGGAATCAGAAATATCGACGAGGCGTTTCGTACTGACAAATCCCAGGCCGAAGAAATAGCCGCCATGCAGCTCAAGGAAAAGAATCACCTTGAGGCGATAATGGCCAGCGCCTCCGGTTACATGGAAGCAAACATCACAAAAGACAGAATCATAGAAATATCGCCGGAGATGTTCGCGAAGGGTATATTCCACGGGGTAGGTTCGCCGCCCACAGAGGCCTGCACTTATACCGAATTTGAAAAAAGGATAGTCGAGACCCTGATTGTTGAAAACCGTGAAGAATACATCAAAATAAGCAGCCGGGAGTTTTTGACGGAATGCTTTGAAAAAGGCGAAAAGCGAGCCTCGGTGCCATTCTCGATAAAAACCACCTCCGGAAAACTCCGCCCCTGCCGCAAAGTTTTCTATCTGTACAGGGACGATTCCACACAGGATATTCTCTCGTTCATCGTCGTTTACGACCTTACCGAGCAGCAGAGAAAAGAAAAAGAACTGAAAGAAATGGAAAACGCGCTTCAGCTCAGCAGAATACACAACTTCACGAGCCAGATGCAACCGCATTTTCTGTACAATACCCTCAGTTCCATACAGGAAATCCTGCTGGACGATCCGGAGTACGCGTCGGAGCTTATAGGAGATTTTACCACTCACCTCAGAAGCTGCATCAGGATAATGTCAAACGATTCCGCGATATCCTTCAGACAGGAGCTCGAAAACATCAGAGCCTATGTAAATATAGAAAAAATGCGGTTCGGCGACAAGCTGAAAATAGTATATGACCTGGAAACGGAAGATTTTTCAATTCTGCCTCTCAGCATTCAGCCTCTCGTGGAAAACGCTATCCGTCACGGCATTTATGAAAAAGGCGAAGAGGGCGGAACCGTCACCGTATTGACCCGCGAGGACAAAAACAGCATAAAAATAATAGTGAAGGACGACGGCGTCGGATTTGACGTAGACGCTTTCAAAAAAAGAATAGAAACCGGTTCCGTTGATTCGACGGGATTAAAGAGCCTGATTTTCAGGATAGAAAACATGCTGCACGGCACAGTCGATATTATGAGCGAAAAGAATGTCGGCACAACGATAACTATTACCATAAGAAAGGAGAAAAACAGATGAAAGCGATAATAGTTGACGACGAACCTTTTATGCTTAAGCGTTTTGTAAGATTGAGCGCTGAAATCTCAGACCTTAATGTTATAGGACAGTTTGAGTCCGCGAAAAAGGCTCTGGAATTCGCCAAAGACAACAACATCGAGGCGGCCTTTTTGGACGTGGCCATGCCGATAATGAACGGAATAGAATTATCCGTGGAGCTGCGCAAGATTCGCCCCGATATTATTATTGTCTTTGTCACCGCCTCGGAGGAATATATCTGGGATTTCAACCAAATCGGCGGCGATTATTACATCATCAAGCCCTACAGCAGAGAAACCATCGAAATGGTTATGGAAAAAATCCGCCTCATAATGAATCGTCAGAAAAAGGAACTGTTCATTCAGACCTTCGGAAGATTTCTGGTGCTGAGGGACGGAAAGCCGCTCCCCATCACGGGCAAGGCCAAAGAAATTCTGGCCCTCGTCGTGACGAGGCGCGGAAAGGAGATCAGCAACGAGGAGCTTTACAGCACGATATGGGAAGACCGCCCCTACAGCAACGACCTTATGACGGTTTATTACAACGCGCTCAGGAGGCTGCGCAGCGTACTGAAAAAAGAAGGCATCGAAAACCTGCTGATTTCCACCTCGCGCGGACAGATAATCAATACGGCGATGTTTGACTGCGACTATTATAACTGGCTGGATAAAAATCCTCACAAGGGTGATGAATTCAAGGGAGAATTTCTGTCCGAGTATTCGTGGAGCGATTATCTTTTATCGGAGTTTTCAAATGAATAAAAATAAGAAAAAAAGCAATAAAAGTTTCTTTTGAAAAGACCGTTTTATACGGTCTTTTCTTGTTAGTAGGCTGTTATTGCGCCTGTGATATATTGCCGTTCAATCATCGCGGAGGGAGAAGTGGATGAAGGAAAAAAGTCTGAGACAATTAAGCAGAAAAGAGCTTCTGGAACTGCTTATAGAGCAGAGCGTACGCATAGAAGAGCTTGAAAAGGAACTGGCTGAAACATATGAGGCGCTCAACAATACGGAGATAAAAATCCGTAAGGCGGGCTCGATAGCGGAAGCGTCTCTGCAGCTTAATTCGGTCTTTGAAGCGGCGCAAAAAGCCGCCGACCAATATCTGAGCAGTATAAAAAAGATGTATAAAAAACAAAAAGCCGCAATGAAAAAAATGAAAAAAAGCAAAGAGGAATAATGCCGTCCACAGAAGAATTTAAAAAAGAACTTGAAAGAGTGAACGCTGTTTCAAAATGGGCGAGAGCGGTTAAAAAAACGGCTGTAACGCTTTTGACCGTCGCGGCAATTTCAGTATTAACCTCGTTTTTGTGGCTTCCTGTTTTAAAAACCTATGGTCACTCGATGATGCCGACGATAAACAGCGGCGACGTGTTAGTCTCGGTAAAAAGCACTTCGTTGAAAAGAGGCGACATAGCGGCGTTTTATCTGAACAATAAGATACTGGTAAAGAGGGTCATCGCCTGTCCGGGAGACACGGTAAAAATAGAGGCGGACGGAAGAGTGTACATTAATAACAGCCCTCTTAACGAGCCTTATATCAAGAGCCCTTACAGCGGGGAAACAGATATTGATTTTCCGCTGCAGGTCCCTGAATCAGCGTGGTTCGTTCTGGGAGATAACAGAGAGGCCTCCGTGGATTCGAGAAATTCCGAGGTCGGTCTCGTTTACGAAGATCAGATGATAGGAAAAGTGATTTTCAGAATTTGGCCGTTAAAAGACATTGGAGTTTTTTAAGGAGTGTGAATGAAAAAAGAACGGTTTTTTAAAAAATTCACATTATTGGCGTCGGCACTGGTTTTTGCGCTGACTCTCTATATGCTTGTTTTGCCCGCGGTTATGATGGATTCGGAGAGCTCTCCGACGGAATCCGCGGCAATGGAGAAGTTCGCTGAAACACAGGAAACCGGAAGCGAAGCCGCAAATGACGAAACCGAAGTCCTCCCGTCAGAGGAATCGACCGGGGAGACCGAGAGCGCTCCCGCACAGGAGGAGACGACGGCGGCGGAAAGCCCGGAAGCGGAGGAGCCTAAAGTGACGGCGCCTTCGGAAGAGCCGTTTGAAGCTCAGGACGAGTCGGAAGATTCCGAAACGGAAGAAGTCGAGGTTTTGGAGAAAGCCCTTCCGGAAACCGAACCGGAGGTACTGCGTGACGCTCCCACGATGAGCCTTACCGTCAACGTCAGATGGTCAGATGACTGGAATTCCCACAACCCGGTAACTCTCAGACTTATGAGAACCGATGAAAACGGAAACTCCTACGCCGTCGGACGGGAAATAACTGTCGGCGAAGGCGATGGATGGCAGGCGGTATTTGACGGGCTGGAATACATCGACGGCGAATTTCCTTATTTCGCGGAGGAAGTGTCCGCGGACGGATACATAGTACAGTACGGCGAAATCGTGCCCACGGCCGAAGACCCGGAGTGGGACGGCCTGTCGTATAAGACTACGGTAAAGAACACCAGGATTTATCCCTCGGCCGGCATTATTGATCCGGATCCGCAGCTTAACAAAATGATAGATTATCTGGGAGACGGAGAAACTAATCCCGATACCGACCTTACGGGAGAAGATTTTTACAGGCTGTATCTGAACGTTACCGGATCGCACCAGCCGGTAGACCTGTTGATTATCGCGGACTTTTCACAGTCAATGACGACAGATTTCGGCGGAGGAATGAGCCGTAAAGAAGCGCTTGACAGAATAGTGAACGGAACCATCCTGTCCGGGAGCGGAGCAGGCGCGACGAGAGACACAGACGGAATCATATACAACTTTTTACATTTGCATCCCGACAATAACGTAGCCGTGACCTGCTTCGGAGGAGGCTGGAACGAGGTAAACAGGGATACCTACGAAAGAACAAAGGACAGGTTTAATCCGATTACAATGCCCTGGACAAATCTCAGCGGTATGCCGAATTCGGGAGAAACGGCAAGGGATTGCTACGCGAGCGTAACGACGGACCAGTGGTTTTTGGGAACTAACTATACCTCTGCCCTGCTGCGCGCGGAGGAGATGCTTGCGGATCCGTCCATTGCCAATAACGACCATATTAAGGTAATGATTTTCCTGACGGACGGTGAGCCGAACAGAATAATAGATGAAAACGGTGTTATCCGCGCCGAAAACGGGGATCATACCTATACCGAAAACAGGTTTGTGGAATTTGTCGCGGCACACCCCAATATGGTTCCGTATATCGTCGGCATATCGCCTGAGGCGAACAGCGGTGCAGCCTATAACACGCTTTCAAACATAGCGTCCAGAGCCCACGCGACCTACTACCCCGCGAACGATGCCTCATATCTTCAGAACGTTCTCAGAGCAATCATTGACCGGAGCAAGTTTTCGCTGGTTCAAATAACGGACGAACTCAGCCCCTATGTGGAATACTACAGCGAGCAGCCGGATCTGAAGATTACGAGAACGGACGCGTCCGGAAATGAAACTGTGGTTTGGGATTCGTCAGGCTCTACCGCGGACAACTATGACGAGATGGGAAACAGAATCATCCAGAGCGTGACTTACACGCCGTCGGAGGACGATTCCGGAACAGGCCGGGTCAACGTGAAATTCAACCCGGAATGTCTGCTGGACGGTGAAAACACCTTTGTGCTGTCCTTTAATGTAAAGCTGACCGAATACGCAAAAGATCAATATATTCAAAACGGATACAACGAGACGGGCGATGAAGGCACCGATTACGGAGCGAACGTGACCAGCTCTACGCAAGCGGGCTTTTATTCAAACAATGACGCGTACATTACCTTTACCGCGTACGATATAGGGCACAAGACTTACTACGACCACCCGGTCGTTCAACATCACGGAAAGCTCCACAGACTCCCCGACACGGGCGGGAGCGGAATAAACGGATATGTGCAGTATGGACCTCTGTTTTTGACAGCTTCATTGGCTCTGCTTTTTCTGGCTTTTTCCGGCAAAAGAAAGCCAAAAGGTTTTGAAAAGCGGACGGTCCGGGAGGATAAAGGAATTCTTTTAGAAGGAAAGGAAAAGTCATGAAACGAATGAAAAAAGTACTTAGCGTAGTTTTCGCGGCCATACTGTTGCTTTGCGCAGCTATGCCCGCGGCGGCGGTACAGGTGGAGAACGTCGGGACGGGAACCGGAAGCATTACGGTTTCAAACGCCACCGAGGGAAAAACATATCGTCTGTACAAGCTGTTTGACGCGACCTTCAGTGATGACAAGGTTGCCTGCTCCTATTCAAAAACCGGTGAAAACGATCCGCTTTTTGAAATACTGACGGTGGCGGACAGTCCGTTTGAGCTGGCACAGGTGGGAAACACCGATAAATACAACGTGACTACCCAGGCGGGCGCGGCCGAGATCAACGAATGGATAAAGGCAAATCTTACCGAGGAAAACGGCGAACTGTCGGACGGGGACGCGCTGAAAGCGATAAAGGTGATAACCGCCACCGAAAGCGAAATCAAATTCGACAATCTGGCATACGGCTATTACTTTATCACAAGTTCCCTCGGAACCACGCTTACCGTGACCAGCAACACGCCGGACGAAGTGGTTATCGACAAAAACCAGGGTCCGTCATGGGACGTTGACGACCAGGGAAGCGGAAAGGTCATCACTTCCGACAGCAACAAGACCTATACTCCCGCGACCTCTGAAAACACGGTTAACGTCGGCGACACCGTAAACTTTCTGATAGGCGTTAATACGACCAATTATAACGGCGACAGGGAAATCCTTGAATACTACATCAACGATACCGCCGGAAAAGGTTTTGAGTATGATAAGTCAAGCGTAGAGGTTAAGATCGGGGACAAAGTCCTCACTCAGGCTGAGAGCAATCCCGCAGTCGGAGAGGAATACCTCATCGAGTGGAACGACACGGAAAACAGCTTCAGAATAACTGTTCCGTGGTACGACGCCGCGACCGAAACCTTTGCGTCGAGCGAAGCGAACAACACCCTCTCTGTCACTTATTCCGCGACGCTGGAGGCAAATGACGACACGGTTTACGCCGGTGAAGGAAACAAAAACACAACCACTTACGACTTTTTGGACATAGAAGACGATCCCTCTTCGGGAACGCCTCATCATACCGTTGAGGAAAAAGAGACCGTTACTTATACCTTCGCGCTTGGCTTTATGAAGATTGACGGCAGTACAAAGCTTCCATTGAAGGGTGCCGAGTTCAAGCTGAAAAATCCGGAAGGAAAGTACATCGTAGCTACGGGTGAAAACGGAAACTACACCTATGATTCAGTAACCGAGTCTGAGGACGCGGCCACGGTTTTCGTCTGTGACGACAACGGACAGATACTCTTAAAGGGTGTTGCCGAGGGCGAATATACCGTCATCGAGACAAAAGCCCCTGACGGATACAACCAGCTCGTCGACCCTCTGACGGTTTCCGCACAGGTTTCAGAGAGCTCGTCATATACGATGCAGATTACCACATACTATGACGAAGACGGAAACATCACTCTCTACGAACAGGAGAACGGATACACTTTGACGAGAGAATACGAAGTAAACGTCGCCGAAATCGTGATTGAGAACTATTCAGGAACACTGCTGCCTGAAACAGGCGGCGCGGGAACGGTTTTGTTCATTGTCATAGGCACACTTCTCATTCTGTTTGCCGTAGCCTTTGCCATAGTAGATAACCGTCCGAAGAGACAATAACGAATGTGAAAAAGAAAACGCTCTTTATTGCTTTGCCGGTTCTGCTGATTGGAATGCTTGTGGCGCTTTATCCGACCATCAGTAACCTGTGGAATTCAGGACGACAGTCAAGGGTCGTTTCCGGATACAAAAACGCCGTCAGCAGCCTGTCCGAAGAAAATGTTGAAAAAGCGATTGCCGACGCGAACAGTTATAATAAGAAGCTCTTAACGAAAAACGACCGGTATGAGCTCGGCGCTCGCGAGAAAACAGAATACGAAAGCATTCTGAACATTGACAACAAGGGCGTGATGGGCTATGTGGAAATCCCCAAAATCAGCGTTATGCTGCCCATCCTTCATTACACGGACTCCGATGTACTTCAGTTTGCCGCGGGACATATCCCGGGCACGTCGGTTCCGGTAGGAGGAGAGAACACGCACTGCGCTGTCTCTGGACACAGAGGCCTTCCGTCGGCAAAGCTGTTCAGCGACCTTGACCAGCTAAAACAGGGAGACGTTTTCAGAGTTTATGTACTTAATATGTGTCTGGTCTATGAGGTTGACCGGATAACAATAGTGGATCCGGAGGATATGAGCCCGCTGGAAATAGAAGAAGGCGAGGATTATTTCACTCTGGTGACCTGCACTCCGTACGGAGTAAACACTCACAGATTATTAGTCCGCGGCCACAGGACAGAGGAAGAGAATATCGGAAAAAGGGATTATCTTGCGTCGGAAGCCGTCAGAATCAGACCGGAAACAGTGTCGCTCTTTGTTTTTGCCGTATTGATACTGATTATGCTGTTGATAAAGGCAATAATTAGAGTGGGGCGTCCGGTCCGTGGCGGAAAAAGCCCCGATGTTCCGAAAGGGAAAATGTCATGAAAAGGCTTTACAGAATAATGATAGCTGCTCTCGTGCTCGCCGCGACTCTGCTGCCTGCTTACGCGTGGGGGGCGGAGCCGCCTGCCGGGCAAAAAGCGCAGTCAGAAAAAGGCAAAATTTCAATCCATTATTCCGACGACGGGGCTGCCCTTGAAAACGTTACCTTTTCCGTTTATCCGGTCGCGGGCTTTAATGCTGCGAATGAACTGGAACTGACAGATTATTTTTCCGCCTGTCAGTCTGAGATAAATCTTCATGACGCGGAAGAGTGGAAAGAGCTCGCAAAGACCCTTGAGGGGTACGTACAAAGGGACAAAGTGGAGCCGGCATTCAATGATCAGACCGACGCCCGGGGAGAGGTCAATTTTGACAATCTCGAAACGGGGCTGTATCTGATCTGCGGTGAAAGCGCGGTAATAAACGGAAAGAAGTATACTCCGCTTCCGTGCCTGATATGTCTTCCGTATCTGGATGATGACGGCACGGTGCAATACAGCGCCGTTTTGAAGCCTAAAAAAGACATTCAGGATCCGACGAATCCGACAGAGCCCACCACAGTCACGCCGCCGGGACCCAAAACGCCCGGCTCAAAGCTGCCTCAGACGGGTATGCTGCAATGGCCTGTGCCGGTCGCTTCCGCTCTGGGATTAATAGTATTTCTGACAGGCGTAATCCTTTCCTTTAAAACAGATAAAAAAAGCAAAAAAATTGCCGGAACGGTGTTTATCTGCGTAGGAGTCGCCGCCATAGCGGCTGCCGCAACATTGTTTATCTATAACAAAAACATAGAATACAAAGCTGCGGACGATGCCAGAGAATTGCTGGAAGAATTCAGGGAGCAGCAGGGCGAAAAGTCTGTTTCTCCCGGCGATTCCTACGCTGTTAATCCATGGGCAGAGATGCCGGTAGAGGTTGTTGACGGTTGTGCCTGCGTGGGAGCGCTTAATATACCCGCGCTGCAGCTGGAGCTCCCGGTACTGAACGAGTGGAGTTACGATAATCTGAAAAAAGCCCCGTGCAGATGGTTCGGCACGGCGTATCGGGGTAATATGGTCATCGCTGCCCACAATTACAAAACGCATTTCGGAAAGATACAGTCACTCGAAAAAGGCGACGAGATAATTTTTTCCGATGTTGAAGGAAATGAATTCCGCTACCAGGTTTCCATGATAGAAATTCTTTCTCCGTACAGTGTGGACGCGATGAAGGACGATAAGTGGGATTTGACGCTGTTCACCTGTACCTACGGCGGCGAATACCGCGTGACGGTGCGCTGCCTGAGAGAAAGCATATAAAAACCGCCGTAAATTTCGGCGGTTTTGCGTTTCCGGGGAGATTCGAACTCCCGACCTTCCGCTTAGGAGGCGGACGCTCTATCCTGCTGAGCTACGGAAACGGACGCTGATATTGTAATGCGAAAAAGCCTATTTTACAAGGGCTTTTATTTTTTGTGATCCGCGCCTATTGTTGAGGTACAATAGATAGGTAACAAAAAAAGAAGCAAAGATTCTAACGATTTGGTACAATGTTAATCACCACAAAAAACAAAAGGACCAAAAGGAGAATCTTTGCATGGATATTGTAGCTCAGACCAG
>JAFTAU010000059.1 GCA_017455435.1 Lachnospiraceae bacterium
AAGACTTCAGCAATCAGCTAAGAAGCTATAACCGCAGAGATTACAACAACTTCCCGATGCGCCCTTTGGGATGGAAATCTCCATCGACCGTGTTAAAGGAATTCATTAAGTGGGGTGTAACATATGTTTGACAAACCTACAAATTTTGTCTTTAATTAATCTCCGCCAGTCTGTGGCAAGCCACAAAATGCCCGGTGCTGACTTCTTTGAACTCGGGCATGCTCTGCGCGCACTGTTCCGTGGCATACATGCAGCGAGTCCTGAACGGGCAGCCGGAGGGGGCGTTAAGCGGGCTGGGGATGTCACCGGTCAACACTATACGCTTGTTTGCCCTGGCCACCTTCGGGTCCGGAACGGGCACAGCCGAAAGGAGCGATTTGGAATAAGGGTGCAACGGATGGTCATAAATCTCCGCGGCATCCGCCAGTTCTACCATTCTGCCCAGATACATAACCGCGATACGATCCGAAATATGGCGCACCACGAGCAGATCGTGGGCGATAAACAGGTAAGTCAGTCCCAACTCGTCCTGCAGTTCGTCAAACATATTGATGACCTGCGCCTGAATGGAAACGTCCAGCGCCGAAACGGGCTCGTCACAGACGATGAACTCCGGATTGACCGCGAGCGATCTGGCAATGCCGATACGCTGGCGCTGTCCGCCCGAAAACTCGTGTGCATATCTGGCGGCGTGTTCTGAATTAAGCCCTACATAATCCATCAGCTCCAGGACTCTGTCATGGCGCTCTTCCTTGGTCTTATAGAGCTTGTGAATATCCAGCGGCTCCGCGATAATATCGGCCACCGTCATACGGGGATTGAGCGAAGAATAGGGGTCCTGGAAAACCATAGTGGCTTTTTTGCGGAATTCCTTGATGGATTCCTTGCTCTTGATGAGCTTTCCGTCGTACCAGATCTCGCCTCCGGTGGGACGGTAAAGGTGCAGAATAGTTCTGCCGACGGTAGTCTTTCCGCAACCGGATTCTCCGACCAGACCAAGGGTCTCGCCCTTTTTGATGTCGAAAGAAACGTCATCGACCGCCTTTAAAGGTTTTGAACCGAAAAGCCCCGTACTGATATTAAAGTATTCTTTGAGGTGTTTTACCTCGAGGAGGTTTTGTTTTTTATCCATCAGATTTCACCTCCTTTATTTTCGTCGTCAGACGTCGCGGCGTCTTTGTCGCCCGTCGGCTCTGTCTCCGCGTTTTTAAAGCCTTCCGCGTCGGTCAGTTCAATACTGCCGTTTTCTATGCCTTCTTTTACATTCATCCAACAATTGGCCTTGTGATCCTGAGCGACCCACATAGACGGGCAACTGCCGGTCATGCAGATCTTCATGGCGTTTTCGCAGCGCGGCAGGAATGGACAGCCCACAGGCATATTCAGCAGGTCGATGGGCGTTCCCATAATGGGTTTTAGCTTTGTGCCGGCGGTGTCCGCGGTAGGTATGGAGCGGAGAAGCCCCTTTGTGTATTCGTGTTTGGGATTGTAGAAAACTTCGTCCGCGGTGCCCTGTTCGCAGATGGAACCCGCGTACATGACCACTACTTCATCACAGAGCTGCGCGACGACGCCCAGATCGTGAGTAATCATGATAATTGCCATTCCGAGCTCTTCCTGGAGAGATTTCATAAGCTCCAGTATCTGCGCCTGAATGGTGACGTCAAGCGCGGTGGTGGGCTCGTCGGCTATAAGGATGTCAGGCTCGCAGGCAAGCGCCATGGCTATCATGACCCTCTGCCTCATGCCGCCTGAATGCTCAAACGGATATTGCTTCATGCGCCGTTCAGGCTCATTGATATTGACCAAGCGCAGCATTTCGATGGCGCGCTCTTTGGCCTGCTGCCTGTCGCGGTTTGTATGGAGCATAATTGCTTCAATAAGCTGATGGCCTATCGTGTATGTGGGATTCAGGCTGGTCATGGGGTCCTGGAAAATGATGGAAACTTTGTTTCCGCGAACTGTTCGCATGACTTTTTCGCCCGAACCGACAAGTTCCTGTCCGTCGAGTTTTATGGAGCCTCCCACAATCTTTCCCGTGGGGGCGAGTATCTGCATGATGGAATAGGCCGTTACGGATTTGCCGGAACCGGACTCTCCCACTATGCCGAGAACCTTTCCTCTGTCGAGATTAAAGCTGACGCCGTTGACAGCCTTTACCTCTCCCGCATCGGTAAAAAAGGAGGTTCTGAGATCTTTTACTTCAAGTAAGGACATTTTTTCCTCCTTTCTCAACCGTTGAGCTTCGGATCAAAGGCGTCGCGCAATCCGTCGCCGAAAAGATTGAGCGACAAAACAATGAGAGAGATGACGACAGCCGGAATGATCAGACGATATGTATAGGTAGTAATGCCGTTCAGCGCGTCGGACGCCAGCGAACCCAGCGAAGGCATGGGAGCGTTTACGCCGAGTCCAAGGAACGACAGATAACTCTCGGTAAATATCGCGTTGGGAATCTGCAGCGCGGTGGAAATGATAATAACGCTGATGCAGTTTGGAAGCAGGTGCTTTTTGATAATCCAACTGCCCTTCGCGCCGGTCGCCTGCGAAGAAAGGACGTATTCCTGTTCGCGGAGCGACAGGATCTGTCCGCGTATCAGGCGGGACATCGACACCCAGTAAAGCAGGGCAAAAACAATAAACAGACTGATGATATTGGAGCCGATCTTTTCGAGAATGGTTCCCTCGAGATCCAGAACCAGCTTCAGCACTGAAGCCAGCAGAATGACCATCAGCATGTCGGGCAGTGAATAAATAATATCCACTATCCTCATTATTACCAGGTCAATCTTGCCTCCGAAATATCCGGCGATGGAGCCAATGGTCAGACCGATAATAAGCACGATTATACTCGCAAAAAAGCCGACTGCCAGCGAAATGCGCGTACCGTATACTATACGGATAAAATAATCGCGACCCGCGCTGTCGGTGCCGAAAATGTGCGGAAATACGCTTTCTCCTTCTGCGATGCGCTTTTGCTCAGTCTCTCCGTATTCGAAGGGAGCGAGGTTGTTAAATGAAGGATCAACGGGTTTTCTGGGTACGACGCCCAACTGCTGGTCATACGAATAAGGCCAGAAGAAAGGAATGATAATGGAAGACAGGGTAATGATTACAATGATAATAAACGCCGCGGTAGCTACTTTATTCTTAAGCAGGCGCTTTAAGCCGTCCCTGAAAAACGTGCTGGACGGGCGCATTTGTACCATGTATTCCTTGTCTTTGTCGGTGGCGGGAATGAATTGTTCCAGATCCACCTGCATACTGAAGGGCTTTTTCATCATTTTCATTTCAGTCACCTCACTCCAGATTAATGCGGGGATCCGCAATCTTGTAGCAAATATCGCTGACAAGATTCATAACAACTATAAGTATCGCCAACACAATGGTCGTTCCCATAATCATGGTATAGTCACGGTTCGTGATACTGCTGACGAACGCCCGACCGATACCGGGAACCGCGAAAATCTGCTCAACCACCAGAGAGCCTGTAACGATATACGCCAGCTCCGGGCCGAGATATGTGATAACGGGAATAAGCGAGTTTTTGAGCGCGTGTTTGAAAATGACCTTTCGGGCGGGGACACCCTTTGCCTTTGCGGTGCGGATGTAATCCTGTCCCAGAACGTCCAGCATGGACGAGCGGGTAAGACGCGTGATATACGCCATAGGATAAAGCGCCAGCGTAATGACGGGCAATACAAGACCCGACGAAGTGGAGCCGTTCGCCGGGAACCACCCCAGCGAGACCGCGAATACAGCCAGCAGCAGTGAACCCATGATAAACGAAGGCATAGATACGAACGCCGTGGTGACAACCATGATGATCTTGTCTATGAGTTTGTTTCTGCGAAGCGCCGCCAGCGCGCCCAAAATAACGCCCAAAACTGTGGAACCCGCGACTGCCATAATACCGAGCTTCGCGGAGGTCCTGAAACCGTCCGAGAGAATGTCTATTACCATTCTGCCGCGCTGTTTGATAGATGGACCGAAATCAAACTTGAAAACCACGTCGCGAAGATAGGTGAGGTATTGCTCAAAGAGCGGTTTGTTCAGACCGTACTTGGCTTCCAGCGCCGCCTGCGCCTCTGCCGAAATAGCCTTTTCACCAAGAAAAGGACCGCCGGGCACGGCATGCATGACAAAGAATGTAACCGTAATGACCACCCATATCGTCAGCAGCGCGAGCAGCAGTCTCTTGATGATATACTTCAGAGTTTTAGTATTCATAAGCCCCCTCTGAAAGAATTAATACTTTTTATAACAACAGTAAACGAGATTTTATCACATTGATGATTATTTTTCAATGTTAAAAACAAGGCCGGTCATAGACCGGCTGTTATAAATACAATATTCAGCTATTCTCCCACCTGCCGCTCGCGCCGCAAGGAAGGACGAGATCGCCGTCTCCGACGGGGAGTCCTATCTCATCGGCGCTGACAGTGCCTCCGAAACGCTCGCCCACCGTGAGTGAGAGCATGTAGGACAAAACCGCGGGCGCCAGTCCCGTAGTATATGAATTGATAAGGAAGAAAAGGGGATTATCGGAAAGCAGCTCCTTGCATTTGCCGACAAGAGGAAAAACCGCTTCTTCTATTTTCCAGATTTCGCCCTTTGGGCCGCGTCCGTATGACGGAGGATCCATTATCACCGCGTCATAGCGATTTCCGCGGCGAAGCTCCCGCTCAACGAATTTGACACAGTCATCCACCAGCCAGCGGATAGGACGCTCCGAGAGTCCCGAGAGCCCGGCGTTTTCTTTCGCCCAGCCAACCATGCCCTTGCTGGCGTCCACATGCGTGACTGCCGCTCCGGCGGCCGCCGCCGCGAGAGTCGCTCCGCCGGTATAGGCAAAGAGGTTCAGAACCTTTATAGGTCTGCCCGCATTTTTTATAAGAGAATAAAACCATTCCCAGTTAACTGCCTGTTCGGGGAAAAGCCCCGTGTGTTTAAAGCTGAAAGGCTTCAGGCCGAAACGCAATGTGACCGCGGAGCTGCCCCTGCCGGTGACACTGCTCCCGAGAGAATATTCAATCTCCCACTGCTCCGGCAGGTTGAAAAACTCCCACTCACCGCCGCCTTTACTGCTGCGGTGATAGTGAGCGTCCGGATGCGACCAGCCGGGGAGAGCCCTCCCGGTATCCCAGATCACCTGGGGATCCGGCCTGATCAGCTGATAATCGCCCCAGCGCTCCAGCTTTTCGCCGCCGCTCGTGTCGAGTATCCGATAGTCTTTCCAGTGCTCCGCGGTCCACATAATTATTCTTTATTAAGCCGCCTCAAAGGTAATAGGAAGAAGTGCGAGGATAGAGTCATCTGTCTCGGAAGACTCTTTAAAGATGAGTTTTCCGCCTTCCAGCGAATAAACGATGTACTCGTCACCCATCACAATCTTGTCGCCGTCGAGAGTATAGCTTTCCTCAAAACCGGCGTCTCCCATGGATTCCTCCAAGTCTTCTACTTTCATCATATCGTCATAGAGAGCGTCAAAGTTGTCATAGCCCTCCTGCTGGGCATAGGCGTCAACATCCGTGACATCGGCCAGCGACATAAATGATTCAAGAAGCTCTTTTACAACAGGCTTTACATCCTTTATAAAATCTTCCGCAACAGCTCTGAAAGATTCCTTGTCTATCTCAAACTTTATAGTGCTGTCGGTAAAAGTAGCAAAGAATTTTACATTGTATGTGCCGAGCTCTTTTTCAATGCCCATCTCGCCAAGGCTTTCCTGGAAGGTCTTTCCGAGGTCAATCTCTGTAACCCATTTTCCGGGAAGGCTGTCTCTTCCGCCGCATCCCGTGACCATCATGCCCAGTGCAAGAACCAGACACATAGCTATCGCAACTATACTTTTTTTCATTTCTTTTCTCCTTTTCTCTTTTTGCTGTTTTTGTAACGAATTACCAGCACATTATACGCGAATTGAGGCTTATTCGCAATAACGCGTTTTACCGGGTGCCAAATGGCGGCGTTCCGGATTAAAAAAGAGGAGCCGCAAAGGGCTCCTCGTAAATGCCGGGCAAAAGTCCGGCAGATGGATTAAAATGAATGCGATCAGTCGATAATGGAGGTAACAGTACCTGCACCAACCGTACGTCCGCCTTCGCGGATAGCGAAACGGAGACCGACTTCCATGGCTACCTTGTGGATGAGCTCAACGGTCATCTCGACATTGTCGCCGGGCATGCACATCTCTGTGCCGGCAGGAAGTTCGCAAACACCGGTAACGTCAGTGGTTCTGAAGTAGAACTGAGGGCGGTAGTTGTTGAAGAAAGGAGTATGACGTCCGCCTTCTTCTTTGCTCAGAACGTAAACCTGGCAGGTGAACTTCTGATGAGGGGTGATTGAGCCGGGCTTTGCGATAACCTGTCCGCGCTCGATTTCTTTGCGGTCAACACCACGAAGAAGAAGTCCGACATTGTCGCCGGCCTGACCTTCGTCAAGGAGCTTGTGGAACATCTCAACGCCGGTACATACGGTCTTGCGGGACTCGTCCTTAACACCAACGATCTCGACTTCATCGCCGACATGGATAACGCCACGCTCTACACGGCCGGTAGCAACGGTGCCACGTCCGGAGATAGTGAAAACGTCTTCAACAGGCATAAGGAAAGGCTTGTCGGTCTCGCGCTCGGGATTGGGGATGTAGGAATCTACAGCATCCATGAGCTCGATGATCTTGTCGCCCCACTCTGAATCGGGATCTTCGAGAGCCTTGAGAGCGGAACCCTGGATAATAGGGGTGTCATCGCCCGGGAACTCATATTCGTTAAGCAGGTCACGGATTTCCATGTCAACCAGCTCAAGAAGCTCGGGGTCATCGACCATGTCGCACTTGTTCATGAAAACTACTACGTAAGGAACGCCAACCTGACGGGCAAGCAGGATATG
>JAFTAU010000060.1 GCA_017455435.1 Lachnospiraceae bacterium
CCCTTGCGCCGCTATTAACGACCTACTCCCTTTCCAGGGGAGCCCCTTCGGCCAGCTTGGGTACTTCTCCGAATGCTTACGAGTCATCAGTTTACAACTTTTTCAGCTCAAAAGCAAGGATTTTTTTCGCAGCGCCCAAGCCGGCCTAAGGGGTATCTCCTATCTGTCTTCGTAATCTCTGGCTATGGATTCGCTCCAGCTTTCTTCGACTTTTCCGGTTTTTCTGAGACCGGCTACCGTTTCACTCACTGCACAGAAAGCAACCCTGGTACCATCATGGTCCGCGTGATAATTGACGGCGCGTTCCTGATTAATTCCGAATCCCTTCGCCGTGCTGACAGAATCGATATTGGCTCCGACAAACAGGAATTCCCAGCCTTCTTCCTTCTGCTTTTCTATCATTTTTTTAACTTCCGCATCCGAATACTTTCTGCTGGCGTTTTCATAGCCGTCCGTCATGATTGCGAAAAGAGTATGCTCCGGCACGTCTTCTTCTCTGATGTATTTGTGCACGTTTTTTATATGCTTTATCGCATCCCCTATCGCATCGATGAGTGCCGTGCAGCCGCCCGGAATATAGTCGTCATCCGTCATCGATTTTATCTGCTCCAGATCTACACGGTCGTGCACCACTTCGCTCACCTGATTGAAAAGTACCGTGGAAACATAGCACTTCTCATCCAGCTTTTTTTGTTTTTCAATCAGCGAATTGAAGCCGCCTATGGTGTCGCTCTCAAGGCCGGCCATCGAGCCGCTTCTGTCAAGGATGAACACAAGTTCCGTCAAATTGTTTTTCATAATAAAACACCTCCAAAATGTTTTTCGGTTTTAACCGTTAAGCACATTTTAGAGGTTTTGAATTGGCTTTTGGTCGCATGCGAGGCGACATTTTTTTATGGATTGTCAGGCTCCGAGAAGAGGCTGGTCGAAAGCAAACAGCGCTTCATTGATTTCGAATATATTGTAGTTTTGATTTGAAATGAAATACTCGATGATAATGTCGAATTTGCTACTGTGCGAAAGCGCGAAGCCGGCTTTCATCAGTAATTCACCGGTTTCGGACAAAGAAAGCTCCAGGGCGATGGCAAAGGCAAGCGCCGTGCTTTTGCTTGGCCTGTAGAGCTTGTTGCTCCGGATTTTTGAAAAAAGCTTCCGGTCTATATTTGCCTTTTTATAGCATTCGGCGTCCGTCATTCCCTTTTCGTCGATCTTGCGGAGAAGCATTTCGGAAAAGCTCTCGTCAATCTGCGTAAGTGCGTCGTCGAGCGACGGTTTCTTTGCCTTTGGCTCATACATTGCAGACGGTATCTGCGACTCTTCAACGCGTATGCTGTCTGCAAACGGGGCACCTGCTTTTACATCGGGGCAGCTGTTTTCAGCCCTCGCCCCGCCTGCGACATGATATTCAATGTGCCCAGCAACATAATTGCTGTCAATATAGGCAGCAATTTCATTGAGCAGCGAAGACTTTGCGGCGGTTACACCGGCGTCGCTTTTCTGCTTTGTAATATCACCTCTGAATATTTTTAACGGCATGAAACCTCCGTATTATTTTTGCGAATAACCGCGAAGGAAATCGCCGATATCGCGAACTGCTTTTCTGAGCTCGTCCGGCTCGGGAAGCAGTATCAGTCTGAAGTGATCGGCAGTAGGCCAGCCAAATCCGGTTCCGCCCACTATCAGGATGTGTTTCTGCTCCAACAGGTCAAACGCCATCTTGATGTCGTCTTTGATGCATATTTTGTCCGAGACTTTCGGGAATACGTAGAACGCCGCCATGGGCTTGTTGTACTGTATCAGCCCTTCTTCGCTGAGTTTGTCAAGCTCTTCTATTCCGGCCTTGCGCTGTTCATAGAGGCGTCCGCCGGGAGAAATCATGTCAATCGTGCTCTGCGCGTCCTTAAGCGCTGCGGGGATAACCAGCTGCGTGAGTGCATTTCCGCAAAGGCGCATTGCCGCAAGCTTTCCTATGCTCTCCCTGATGTCCTCTGTGAGCTCGCGCGGTCCGCTGACAACCGCCCAGCCGCATCTGAAACCGCAGATAATATGCGATTTTGAAAGGCCGTTGAGAGTAATTACGGGCATGTCGGGCGCGAGTTTCGCCGTCGATTCCATAGGGGCGTTTTCGAAAATAAGCCTGTCGTAGATTTCGTCCGAGATAATCAGCAGCTCGTGACGGCGGGCAAATTCGACGATTTCCTTTACCGCCTCGGGGGGATAAACCTGTCCCGTGGGATTGTTGGGATTGATAATCAGAACAGCTTTTGTGCGGTCCGTGACCTTCTTTTCCATATCGGCCACATCCGGAATCCAGCACGACTGCTCATCGCACATATAGGACACCGGCTTTGCCATGGCCAGATGAGCGGCGTTGGTCCACAGGCTGTAATTGGGGCAGGGAACCAGAAATTCGTCTCCGGCGGAAAGCACGCTCGTAGCAATCATGGTGGCCAGCTCGCTGACGCCGTTTCCGATAAAGATATCATTCTCTGTAATGCCCTGAATGCCTCTGGACAGGTGGTAATCGCGGATGGCAATGCGTGCGTCCGCCATTCCGCGGGCGTCACAGTAGGCGACCGCGCGATCCATTCCCCCGGTAAGTGCCTCGCGAATGCTCTGCGGCATTCCAAATCCAAATGTGGCGGGGTTGCCCGTGTTGAGCCTGGTAATCTTTATTCCCGCCGCTATCATTTCCAGAGACTTTTCATAAACCGGTCCTCTGATATCACTTCTGATCTGCATCAACTTGTCGGACTTTTCAATCTTTTTCATTTCTTCTCTCCTGCTCCGGATAAAACACAATTACCGGTTTTTCGCCGGTTGATAAAAAAACTATATCATTCGCGCGTGAAATCGTAATGATGAATCATTCTATCACAATCGCTCTGCAAGTCAATCATTTCTCCAAATCAAGCAGCATCAGCGAAAGGGGCTGCCAGCCGGAGATGCGCGAGCGAAATCCTCTGGGGTTACGGCCATATTCGACAAAGCCGACGCTTTTGTACAGATTCATCGCCCTTTCGTTTTCGGCGACCACTTCGAGTTCAACCTGGGAAAAGCCGGTTTTTTTTGCGCATTCTATACAAGCGAGCGTAAGAGCGCGGCCGATTCCAAGCCCCCAGTATTCTCTCCCGACGCTGATCCCGAAGTCACAGCGATGGCGGGTTTTTACTTTCGGACCAAAGCCTTCGATTCCGGCGGTTGCAACGACTTTCCCGTCCACTTCCGCGAGAATCTCAATCGAATCCGGACTTTCGGTTTTTTCTCTCAGAAAATCGGCCTCCTGCTCCGCGGTTAGGGTACTCTCATCGGGATAGGTGCGCAGATAATCCGTCTCCGCGTGCGTACTGATAAAGATGTCCAGAAGCGCCTGTCCGTCTCGCTCAGTTCCGTTTCGAAGAATGCAGTCTCTTCCGTCCTTCAGTTTTATTTTTTTGAAATATTCCATTGTTGCTCCTTTTTGGAATAATCTCAGCCGGCGTCATCTTCTATTGTTTCGAGGAGAAAGCTGACCGGGCGGAATCCGTCGTTGCAGGAAATCATTGCGGATTTTTTGTTTTTCATCCAGCCGTCGTAAAAATCCTCCGCGCCGTGTGAAAGCGCCATTACAAACGGTGAAACCGAGTCCCACGCGCTGTCACAGAAGCCCTCAGGCTTTGCCGGGCCGTCAGCGATGAATACCTGCCCGAGGCTCATATTGCACGCATGCTCTATGGGATTTTCGTATTCATCCATCAAATCTTTGTAACAAGCCATTTTTTTGACGGTAATTTTTACTTTTTTCATATGCTTTTCACTCCGTGCTTTCCCTGCTTTTACGTGCCTGCCGGATATTATAATACAAAACGCCGCACAGTACTATAACAGCGCCCGCCAACGCGAGACTCCCCAGCTTTTCTCCGTAAAAAATTGCCACCAACGTAGGATTCAAAATGGGCTCGACGGTATTGATTATGGCCGCGGTAACCGGATCCGTGTATTTAATTCCGGTGGTAAAAAAGATGTAGGCCAGTCCCACCTGAACAAGACCAAGCAGAATAACCGGAATCAGAACCGGCAGGGTAAAGTTCGTTTCCCGAAACGCCAGCGGGGACAAAATCAGGCCGCAGCCGAGCTGACCAAAGAAAACAGATGACAGGGCGTCACCTTTTTCGAATTTGTTGAGCATGAAAACTATGGTGTAAAAGAATCCGGAAATAAGCGCCAGCAAATCGCCGAGCCATTTTCCACCAGACAGACCCTCAAAGAAAAAGCACACAATGCCTGAAAGCACAATAATGATGGATATTATTTCAGTACGCCCGGGCTTTTGTCTAAAAAACAGGAACATGAAAAGGACTATCCATACCGGCGCGGCGCATTGCAAAACGATGGTGTTGCCGGCGGTCGTGAGTTTGTTGGCAATGGCGTAAAGGGTTGTAACGCCGGCCATTGAAACGGCGCCGAACAGCACGGTCAGGTTAAACCTGAGCCGGTGGCGAGTAACAATAATATAGCTTCCCATCAACGCGGACGCAATCAGGTTTCTAACGCCGTTTATCGCGAGCGGATTCCACGGAATAAGTTTCATCAAAAGACCGCCCAGTGAAAAGCATATAGAGGCGGCGGTCATCATAACAATCCCGAACAGGCGTGTATTCTTTTTTTCTGCTGTCTGCGTGCTCATAACGTAGTTATTATACTACCGGGAGGCGGAAAAAGTACATATTTCCGGCGGCTAAATTCTCGCCAAATTATTCACCTTATTTCTCCTGTCTTCTTATGCGTCTGACTTTGTTGATGTGGCGCTCGAAGTCGCCGTTGCGGATGAGTTCGGCCAGAACAAGTTGTTCAAAAATCGGCACTGTGCAGGAATAAAAGCCGAGTTTTTTATCAAATTCATCCTGCAGGCATTCCGGTAATATCATATACCCGATTCGCATCGACGGGGCAACCGTTTTTGAAAAAGTGTTGATATAAATGACTTTTGCCTTGTCGGCCATGGCGTACAGCGGCTCCTCAGGTTTGGACGATATCGTCAGTTCCGAATCATAATTGTCCTCAATCAGTATTCCGTCTCTGTCCTCTGCCCATCTCAGATATTCGTGTTTTTTCGATATGCCGGCCGTGATGCCGCCGGGGTAGCTGTGAAACGGTGTTACATGCAAAAATCTGGCGCGGGATGACGACAACTCTTTTGATGAGATTCCCTCCCGCGAAAGTTTTAATTTTTCCAGGCGTGCCCCCATCGCCTGATATACGCTTACGATTTTTTCATAGCAAGGGTCTTCGACCGCGTAGTATTCTTCCGTTCCGAGAAGCTGCACCACAAGCCCGTAGAGATACTCCGCGCCGGAGCCGATGATAATCTGGGAAGGCTCAACTCTGATTCCTCTGCTTCTTGCGAGGTAGAGACAAATCTCGTTTCTGAGCTCGCTGCATCCGTGGTTTGGGGATTTTACCAGAATTTTTTCACCGTAATTCTGAATGACGCGCCTCATGGTTTTTGCCATAATGGTGTATGAAATAGTTCGCGTAACGTCAGGCAGCTTGTATTCCTGATAATCCTTCGCCGGGGCGGAGGCCGCAGGATGGTCGGCATTTCCCAAAAAATCACCGCTTCTGTATATAACGAAATACCCGCTCCGCTGTCTGGCGTCGATATAACCCTCTTCACACAAGAGGTCAATGGCGTGTTCTACCGTAATAAGGCTCAATCCCGCGTCGACCGCTATCGTTCTTTTTGACGGCAGCTTATTTCCAAAAGAATATACGCCCTCGATAATGTCTTTTACAAGCTTCTCATACAGCTGCATATAGGCAGGAATGTTCGAACCCGTGTCCAATGAAAAGTTCATCTGGTCTTACTCCTGTTTTTGTTTTTGAATATATCAATATATCCAGATATATTGTATACTTCCCGTATTCTGTTGTAAAGGAGTATTATAAATGGCCAAAAACAGTAAAAAAACGATTGCCGTCAGAATCACCGTTACCGCGATGTTCATGGCCATAAACATAGCCCTGTCGTCATTCGGTATTCCCGTTCCCGGGGGGCACATATACCTCTGCGACGCGGCAATCTGCCTCGCGGCGCTTCTTTTGAACCCCTTTGAGGCTTTTGTCGTCGGCGGCGTAGGATCCTTTCTGGGCGATATGATTTTTTATCCCCTGCCTATGTTCGTGTCGCTCGTCACACATGGATTGCAGGCGGTTGTCATTTCCCTGGTTTCGCACCGGACCCTGAAGTCGCATCCCGTCGCCGCTTCCTGGGTAGGTGTTTCGGTCGGCGCCGTAATCATGGTAACCGGATATACATTTGGAAAAATCTTTATCTACAGCACTTATGAATACGCGATGCTCAAGCTTCCGTACGAGATTGCCCAGGCGGTGATTGGCGCGGTTCTCGGAATTCTGATGTGCCACGGACTCGGCATTGGCGGCATTTTCAAACGCATGATAGCGGATAAACAGTAGTTTACAGATATAAGGAGAATTATTATGTACGATGAATTAAAAAAACAGGCGGCTGACGCCTGCAGAGAGTTTTGCGAAAAAGCGAATCTGCGCAGGGGGCAGGTTCTTGTCGTCGGGTGCTCCACGTCTGAGGTTTGCGGCGAAAAAATCGGAACCGGCTCAAACACCGATGCCGCTGCCGCAGTTTTTGAGGGAATTTATGAAGTTTTGAAAGAAAAAGGCGTTTATCTGGCGGCGCAATGCTGCGAACACCTGAACAGGGCTATCGTGACGGAAAGGGCGGCCCGCCCCGCCGATGAAATCGTCAATGTCGTTCCGCAGCCGAAGGCCGGCGGTTCTTTTGCGACAGCGGCGTACCACGCTTTTAAAAATCCCGTTGTTCTCGAGGAAATAAAGGCGGATGCCGGCATGGATATCGGAGACACCCTGATTGGTATGCATCTTAAAAAAGTTGCGGTTCCCGTCCGGCTCGAGCACAGCAGAATCGGACAGGCGCACGTTGTATGCGCACGCGTGCGTCCGAAGTATATAGGCGGGGAAAGAGCGCACTATAATGACGGGCTGATGTAACACAAAAACACAGAGGGACTGTCTGTGTGTTATGGCAGCGTGAGCCAGAAAGCATGCTTTTAATCTTTCAACATCTTCAGATACGAATCCAGCCTTGCATTGATATATCCGGCGAACAGACTTTCCATTGCGGAAAGATTGTGCTTAACATAGTACTCGTCAAAGGCGTTGTAATAGGCGACTCTATCCGTGAACTTGATGTCTATCGGCGGATATCCAGCTTTCATCAGTTCAAGATTCACGAGCAACCTTCCCGTTCTGCCGTTGCCATCGATAAAAGGGTGGATGCCCTCGAACTCGATATGGAAACGGGCGAGCTTTGTTGCGATATGTTCCTTGTCTGCGGCATAAGCCCGAAGAAGCTGTTCCATTTTCGGTTCAATCAGATACGGCTGCACAGGCTCATGATGTGCGCCCATAATGCGGACAGGAATTCTCCGGTAAACGCCGCGGTCATTTTTTTTATCCGCAAGCACGAGATAGTGGATCTGCCTGATAATGCTTTCGGTGAGCGGCGCGTTTTCCTTTACAAGCTCTCTAACAAAATCGAATGCTTCTTTGTGTCCGACCGCCTCCATATGATCCTTCAAAGGCTTCTGATCTATGGTCAGCCCCCGAAGGACAAGATCGGTTTCACGGAGGGTCAACGTATTGCCTTCAATAGCATTGGAATTGTAGGTAAATTCAACGGTGAATTCTTCATTGAGGCGTTTCAGTTCACCCTCGGTCAAAGGTCTCCTGCCGTCAAGTTCCTGCTTTTTGCGGTCAATCTGTGACAAAACACTTTCCTTAGATTTGAATCTTCTGTCGACGGGCTTTTCTGTGTCAATTGGAATCTTCCAGCCGCGTCCTTCATGGAAGGCGCCGGGGGTCATGCCTTCAGCGCACAGTACTCTAATCCTTCTGTCCGAAATGCCCCATTTTTCTGCTGCTTCTTTTACTGTCATATACATAAGCCCTCACCTCCAATCTGGTATTAAATTATACCGCTCTATCGGAATAATATCAAGGCCATCGGAATAACATTATGTGAATTAACGGAATAATATCGAAAGACTTTGTCGGAACAGTGCGTTTCTTGTCATCAAACTCTGTATGTTTTATAGACTGACCCCATGTGTTCTGGATAATAGGCACACAGTCTCGACGTGGCTTGGGCCGTCAGCATTGATGTCATCGGTACCGGAAAACAAATCTACAGTTTTATCGTATGTGGAAACATATCAACACTTTGCCTTTTTTCAGAAACATTTCTACACACTCCAATCACCCGACAATTCCCGTATGCAGCCCTGCCTTTTGAAGCATCTACAGTGATCCTACCGTGTCTGCATCGCCCGCTTTCCGGATAATTATCGCCATTTGTACAAGCTTAAGTGTCTTCCCTCGTTTGAGCTGAATCTTCCTATCTTCTCTTCAGGGATTCCCGTTTCCATCGCTACCATTTCAAAATATTTGATGGCGAATTCTGCACCTTGTCCTTTAAGGTGCCATGCATAGATTTCCGCCCAAACCTCATCCGGCATTTGCCTTTCATGACTGTTCCAAAAATGCCACTCCGCTTCATCTATGATTTTGCAGAGTTCGCTCAATGTAAGATAGTGTTCTTTCAAGATATCTTCTTTTTCTTTTGGATAATCCAAAAAGAAGGGATGAACCAAACCGAAGAACCACATTTGCGTGAAATTCGGATGAAGCAAATACCGCTTATTATACTTTCTCAAAGTATCACATTCAAAGTTCAGAAGAGACTCCGCTTCTTTATTGTCGTATCCAAGCGAAATAAGTTTGTTTATATATTGTTTTTTGTGAGCCTCAGAGTTTTGGTAAACATAGAACGCTGCATATTGTGATATCATCAAATGTTCGTTTTTCTGGATAGCTTCAGACTCATTGAGATCCTGTTGAGATTTGACCGATTGCTGAGAGGCTTCTGTCTGTTCATTCTTTTGTCTGCGATTACCAAACAGTCTGTTCAGGACACTCATCTCTTTACCCCTTTATTATCGCCAATGAGGCATTTTTATAAGATTCATCGTCAGTGACTTCTTTGATCACCTTAATCTGCTTTGGGAACTTGATCTCAGCGTTCTCGTCACTGAGTTCTATTTCGGCGATTGCCTTGTCATTCCAAAAAGGATAAACATCAATCTCAAAATACTGATTCTCATAAGTAAGGCAGTAGCGATCCTTGCGTATCTGCCTCCTGGTCGTGTCAACATTCATCAAAAGACGTATATACTCGCTTTCGGACAGGCGGCGTTCGATCTCCACACGCTTAGTCTCGCTGACTTTACGCTTGATTGTCTGGAAGTAAATATAATGCCCGTCAAATCCGCGTTGACGGACGCGGACTTCCTCGTCACTATCCGACTTCAGATATGTCTGAATTATTTCGATGCGTTGACAGTTGGTTAAAGAATCAAGCCATTTTATATCAGGATATTCTATGAGGAATTTACGCTCAATTTCAAACGGTTCAGGTTCTCCGAGGAAGGATGAGATCTCAGCAATCAGGCGCTTCATCTTGTCTTCGAAGTTGGTGGTGTTATCTATCACGCGAAAATGCGGATGACCAGTCCATGCCGAAATAAGTTTGTCATCAAGAACGGCGGCTTCTTCAACCGTCTCTGTCCTTGCTGTATTATTTGCAGTTGTATAATATTCTTCCGCTCCCTTTGCAGCTGTTACAAGATGGAATACTGCGTCATAATGATCACGTAGCTCAATCTCATTCGTTTTGAGATATTCAAGAGCCTGTGCAAATTCAAGGTCGTTCATATAGGCTTTGTTATCCAGGGCACCGCGGTCACAGACAATCAGCACATTGTTCAAATCCATCGTATTGGCAGCTTGCTCAAAAACTTTTTCTTTATCAAGCTGCAGCCGCAACTGGCATTTCTGATATTCACCGTTCGTACCACACGTCCACGGAGCAACGCCGCCTGTAATCAATTCGGTTGCAGTTTCCGGGACAAACAGAACAGTATAGCCCATTTGAGTAAAAGCATTCTGCACCCAACTCATTGCTGTCGATTTTCCGGCACAAGGTCCTCCGGTAATTACGATTTTTGTGATTTCCACCGTTTTTACGTGCTCTCTCTTATTCAGAAGTTCATCTACGCTGACACAAAACAGTGCAGCGAGTTTCCGAATAGTATCCACGCCGGGTTTGGCTATGCCGACTTCCCATTTAGATACTGCCTTATTGGTTACGCCGATCCGGGCAGCAAGTTCCGACTGTGAAAGTCCTGCCTTGGTTCGGAGCTTATAAATATAGTTTCCGAAATCGTAATCATTCATTGTGAATGCCTCCTTTACACTGATATAGTAGTCATTTATGGAGTAAAAGTAAATATGTCCGTTATCGAATACTGGTAGAACTATTTGACAACATTTCTATAGTCTCTACCCGACCCGAGACATCGAGACTACTACCTCGCAATGCTTTGTCCAGGGGAACATGTCCACGCAGCGGATGCGGAGGACAGTGTATCCGCATACAGCGCAATGCTTCTGCCGCAGACGCAGGTTCCGGCAGCGACTTCCAGAACAGTATCTGTTTTCTGCGGTGCTGTCATCATGACGGTATAGTCCAGATATTCCTGTTTTGACAGATGCAGCTTGTCAGATTCAAATCCGGCTGCCTGCTCTGTAAACGCTTTGTTGATTTCGCTTAAATTACTTGGTTTCATAAAGCTGTGCCTTCCCTCGGAACAAAGAATCTCGTCATATCTGCTTTCTCCAGCTGAAGCAGTTTTACCTTCTTGTCAATTCCTCCTGCATACCCGGTAAGGCTGCCGTTTGTACCAACAACACGGTGGCATGGAATAATAAGCGAGATAGAATTATGTCCTACAGTGCCTCCGGCAACAGCCCAGAAATACAGGCTCGCCACACTGCAGTACGGTGACAGGCGTCTGCGATATTTTTCAAACAGCTTTCTGTCGATTTTTCTGTGATGATACACCATACGCATTCCTCGTTGAATAGCGAGGTCATCGTATGTATGCCCATCACAACACACTCTCTGTGTATAACCCATTCTCACTCAAAAGCTGGAGGGACTTGACCATGTAAGCATATGCCAAAGGATTCGTATTTCGAATGCTGCTGATTTTCTTAATACCCTTCAGCTTCAACCCAGTATCTCTGTAATCGTCCGGATTGGAAATATTCTCATACTCGTTCTGACCGATCAGAAGGTTCGCTGCAAGGTACATGACCTCGCTTGCGTATACTCCGGCATTTTCTCCGTTTATTCTGCCAACAAAGATATGCCCTTGGATTGCGCCTATTCCCGAAGAAAAATACATGTACTCTTCCGGGCGGACACTGCCTCTTCCCATAATGCAGATACAGCTGTCAATGGTATCCTTCAAA
>JAFTAU010000061.1 GCA_017455435.1 Lachnospiraceae bacterium
AGCCGTTCTTCAAAAGAAAGGCGGTTTGTCGTGACTTTAATTGTTCCTGCTGATTTAGGTTTGCTCATGTCATTTCTCCCGCATAACTTTACGTTACATTGAGTAATAATTTTAACATAGGGCTGTGCTTTTTTCTACAATATATTGGATATAGTTTATCTTGATAATACAAATTGTATGAAAAGAAGATAAAATAAAGTTGCGGCGCATAGGCTTTGTTGCTATAATAACGTGGGCGCAGTTTTGCGTGCATAAAATCAAAAGGGGAAATAAAAAATGAGCATTTCGTATCTTGTCGCCGACAGCATGATTTTAGAAGGTCTTAAAAATATGGTTGTCGGTCTTGCCGTGGTGTTCTCTATTTTAATTTTGCTGAGCCTCATTATCTGGGCATTCAAGCTTCTCGGCAAATTCGGGTCCAATAATGCCGCAGCAGAAAACGTAAAACCGTCCGCCGGAGCTCCGGCACCTTCATTGTCTGCGGCCGCCGGTCCCGGACGTATGTCCGAAGCACCAATCGAATTTGAAGATATCGACGCGGAAACCGCGGCGGTTGTGCTCGGCGCGATGGCGTCAGAGCTTGGTGGTGATTTTATCGTCACATCTATAAAAAAGAGTAAATAAAACGGGAGGATTTCAATAATGAGTACTTACAAGGTTACTGTAAACGGTGTTTCTTATGACGTAGAGGTTCAGGCTGTCGGCGCCCCCGCCGCTGCTCCCGCTCCCGCGGCGGCTCCTGCTGAGGCTTCCGCCCCCGTCACTACGGGCGAAGCAGGCAGCATCAGGGTTGAGGCTTCTGTAGCGGGCAAGATCTGGAAGATTATCGCCTCCGCAGGTCAGAGCGTTACCGCCGGCGATACCATCGTCATACTTGAAGCCATGAAAATGGAAATTCCCGTTGTCGCTCCCGCAGACGGTGTTATTGCCAGCATAGAAATAAAAGAAGGCGACCCCGTCGAAGTCGGATATCTTATTGCCACAATGAACTAAGAGGTGATCCCGCATGAGTATAGGAGCAACATTACAAAATCTGCTGGGACAGACGGCGTTTGCAAACCTCACGTGGGGCAACTACGTTATGATCCTGGTGGCCTGCGTGTTTTTGTATCTCGCGATATCAAAGGGATTTGAGCCGCTGCTTCTGGTTCCCATTGCCTTTGGTATGCTGCTGGTCAATATTTATCCCGCCATTATCGATGCGCCGCAGAAGACGTATTACGATGCGGAGGGGAATGCGATAGCTCTCGTAGAGTATGACGGAGACGATCTGTTTGCTACATGGAGAGTCTGCGCCAATGACCAGAGCAACGCAATAGAAAACCCTATATTGATCATTTCCGACGGACAGGCTTATCCCGTAGACGGAATCAGAAAGATCAGTGATACAAAAGCAGAGGTCGTATCCGGCGCCGGTACTGACAAAGAAATCGTTTATGCCACTGTTGAGACTGTACAGTCGCAAAACGCCGACGGAACGGATGCCACGGCGACCATAGAGGACTGTATCAACGACCTTCTGACAGCTCTTTACAACAGAGCCTACACCACCACCGAGAGTGCCGGCGGCTTGCTCTATTATTTCTATCAGCTTGACGAATGGGCCATCCTGCCTTCCCTCATTTTCATGGGCGTGGGTGCTATGACGGACTTCGGCCCGCTGATTGCAAATCCCATCAGCTTCCTTATGGGCGCGGCTGCGCAGCTTGGTATTTACGTGGCATATTTCCTTGCCATGGCCTTCGGCTTCAATTCCCTGGCGGCTGCGGCTGTATCCATCATAGGCGGCGCAGACGGTCCTACGTCCATATTCCTGGCTTCAAAGCTGGGTCAGACGTCCATCCTCGGAGCCATAGCGGTGGCGGCGTATTCTTATATGTCGCTCGTGCCGCTTATTCAGCCCCCTATTATGAAGCTGTTTACCACAGACAAAGAAAAGCACATCAAGATGGGACAGCTTCGTCCTGTTTCAAAGCTTGAAAGAATTCTTTTCCCGATTATTATTACCATTGTCGTTTGTATGATTCTGCCTTCCACCGCTCCCCTGGTGGGTATGCTGATGCTCGGAAACCTCTTCAGAGAGTGCGGCGTTGTGCGTCAGCTTCAGGAGACGGCGTCAAACGCTCTTATGTACATCGTGGTTATCATCCTCGGAACGTCGGTCGGCGCTACCACTTCGGCTGAGGCTTTCCTCAATACCAAAACGCTGGTTATCGTGCTTTGCGGACTGATTGCCTTTGCCTTCGGTACATTCGGCGGCGTTATGCTCGGAAAGCTGCTCTCAAAGGTCACAAAGGGCAGGATCAATCCGCTTATCGGCTCCGCCGGTGTTTCGGCGGTTCCCATGGCCGCGCGCGTATCGCAGAAGGTCGGCGCGGAATATGATCCCACAAACTTCCTGCTTATGCACGCGATGGGTCCCAATGTCGCCGGTGTTATCGGCACCGCCGTCGCTGCCGGAACGTTTATGGCAATCTTTGGAGTTAAATAGGAGGAGTTTATATGGCACCTGTTAAAATAACCGAAACTGTTCTTCGCGACGGACAGCAGTCCCTCATCGCCACACGTATGCCTATATCGGATATGCTTCCGATAGCGGGCGCGATGGACGAGGTGGGCTACTACGCGGTAGAGGTCTGGGGAGGCGCCACCTTTGATTCCTGCCTCAGATTTCTGAATGAAGATCCGTGGGAGAGGCTCAGGCTCCTTCGCCGCGAATTCAAAAACACGAAGCTCCACATGCTGTTCAGAGGACAGAACATTCTCGGATATCATCACTACGCCGACGACGTGGTGGAGTATTTCGTTCAAAAATCCATCGCGAACGGTATCGATATCATCAGGATATTCGACGCGTTAAACGACGTCCGCAATCTTGAAACGGCGATTAAAGCCACCAGGAAAGAGGGCGGACACGTTCAGCCGGCCATTTCCTACACGCTCGGCGAGCCGTACACTCACGAGTATTTCATGAATCTCGCAAAAACCATGCAGGACATGGGCGCGGATTCTATCTGTATAAAGGATATGGCGGGACTTCTGGTGCCCTCAGAGGCTTCCAGCCTTGTCAGGGATATCAAGAGCGTCATCAGCGTTCCGCTCGAGATTCATACGCACTGCACATCGGGCGTTGCCGATATCAGCCTTGTCAGGGCTGTTGAGGCCGGAGCCGACATCATCGACACTGCCATTTCGCCTTTCGGCGGCGGCACCAGCCAGCCTCCCACAGAGGCTATGGTCAAAGCCTTTGAAGGCAGCTATTACGATACCGGCCTTGATATGAACAAGCTCATCGAGATAGCGGAGTATTTCAGACCCATCCGCGAGAGATGCATCGAGAGCGGACTGCTCAATCCAAAGGTCATGGGCGTCGACATCAACACGCTCAAGTACCAGGTTCCCGGAGGCATGCTTTCCAATCTCGTTTCGCAGCTCAAGGATCAAAAGGCCGAGGACAAATACTATGACGTTCTGAACGAGGTTCCGCGTGTCCGCGCCGATATGGGCATGCCGCCCCTCGTAACTCCTTCCAGCCAGATAGTGGGTACGCAGGCCGTTATGAATGTTCTGATGGGTGAAAGATACAAGATAGCCACCGCTGAGACAAAAGATCTCTTTGCGGGCAACTACGGAAAGACGGCCATGCCGTTTAATGAGGAAGCCAGACGCAAAGTTCTCGGCGACAGGCAGACCATTACCTGCCGCCCGGCGGATCTTATTCCGGCCGAGCTCGACAAGTATGAGCAGGAGATAGCAGAGTACAAGCAGCAGGACGAAGACGTGCTGTCCTACGCGCTTTTCCCCAATGTGGCTATAGACTTTTTCAAAAAACGCACCGGCGGAGATTCCGGGGCAGCCCCTGCCTTGTTAAACGGTAAAATAACCGCTTCGGTCAGCCCGGTTTAAGGAGAGACGGATGCTGTCAGTTGTAATACCGGCATACAATGAAGAAAAGCTTGTTGCAAAGGCTGCCCGCAGGGTATCAGAGGTGCTCGCGGAGGCGGGCATAGATTACGAGCTCGTTTTTGTGGACGACGGCTCGAAAGATGGCACCTGGCAGACCATAAAAGCCATTTCTGAAGCAAATGATAATACCATCGGCATTCATTTCAGCCGTAATTTCGGCAAGGAAGCAGCCATGTTCGCCGGTCTTGAAAAGGCCGGCGGAGATGCTGTGGCCGTGATGGACTGCGACCTGCAGCATCCCCCCGAAAAGCTTCCCGAAATGTATGCGCTATGGCAGGAGGGCTACGAGGTTGTCGAAGGCCTGAAGCGCTCCCGCGGCAGTGAAGGACAGGGACACAAGGCTGCGGCCGGTCTTTTTTATAAGCTCATGAGCAAAGCCACCGGATTTGATATGAGCGGCGCATCTGATTTCAAACTGCTCGACCGGAAGGTCGTTGACTCGCTTAATTCGCTTCCCGAGAAAAACGTCTTTTTCAGAGCTCTTTCCTACTGGGCCGGGTTTAAAACGGCCACGGTCTATTATGCCGTAAAAGAAAGAGAAGACGGCGAGAGCAAGTGGTCAACGCGCAAGCTTATCAGATACGCAATCACCAATGTGGTATCGTTTACCTCCGCGCCTCTCAGTCTGATTACAGTTCTCGGCGTTGTCACGCTGATTGTTTCGGTTGTAATGACAATCGTCGCCCTCGTCCAGAAGATTATAGGAGTCGCGCTGGGCGGCTTCACCACGGTTATCATCCTGCTGCTGTTTGTCGGCAGCATTATTATGATTTGCCTTGGAATAATAGGAGTTTATATCGCAAAGATTTACGATGAGGTAAAAGGCCGCCCGAAATATATTATTTCAGAGATGAGCGGACATAACGCCTCAGGGAAATAAATATGATTTTTAAAAAAAATACCATAATAAGGATGTCAAACGGTGAAAACGGCGTAGACATCCGTGAGGATACGGAAATCGGCGCATGGAGCCAGCCGCAGCCGATGGAAATAGAGGCACCGTTCAGGGCGCAGGGAGGCCGGATTCAATGCTGGCATATCGGCGCTTTTTCCTACACAAGCGACAATACTTATGTCAGGGCGGTAAAGAGAATCGGCAGGTTTACGGCTATCGGCCCCAATGTAATAATCAGCCTGCCGGAGCATGATATTTCCTCAGTCTCGGCACACATTATTTTCCCGAATTATGACTGCGGCCCTTCAAACAGATTCTGCGACTATTCAAACGACAATCCGGCGATAGAAACAATCAGAATCAATCAAAAAAAGAGAAAAAGCATAGACAAGATGTCAGAAATCGGAAACGATGTCTGGATCGGTGGAAATGCGATTATTAAAAGAGGAGTGAAAATCGGCGATGGCGCTGTGATTGCCTCTGGTGCGGTCGTCACAAAGGATGTTCCTCCTTATGCCATCGTGGGCGGAGTTCCCGCAAAAGTAATCAAATACCGCTTTCCAAAAGAAATAATCGACAGGCTGATAAAAACGTCATGGTGGTCTTACGGACCTGACATCATGAAGGGCTGCGATGTCACAAATGTAGAAAAAACCCTGAAAGAAATAGAAAAGCGTATTGCAGAGGGATTTCCAAAGTATGACGCCGAATTGATAAAAATAGATCCGAAAACGGGGACTGTCATTCCCGGAATCGAAGGCTGCTGAACATGCGAAAGGGACTTTTATCAAAAATCAAATCCAGTCTGATGACAAATGAGATTTTTCGCAGTGTTTTTCTAAACCGCAGCGATATTTTTTTCCTAAGCGAAGATGAAATAAAAAAGCTTCAAAGCAGGCTTCTGGAGATAATAGAGGATGTTGACAGGGTCTGCGAAAAAAACGGGCTCACATACGTTCTGGCGGGCGGCTCTGCTCTCGGAGCCGTAAGAAACGGCGGATTTATCCCGTGGGACGATGACATAGACATCATTATGCCCAGGGCCGATTATGACCGCATAGGCGAGATAATCAGGCGCGAATATCCGGGCAAATATTATATCCAGGACTCCAGATACGGAAAATATGATATTCACTCAATAAAAATCAGAATGATCGATTCGGTTTTTGAGGAGCTTTTTGAAAGCGAACCGGAGCACACGGGTATTTTTATTGACATTTATTCGGCGGAGGACACATACGACGGCCGTGTGCGTGAAAAGCTCCACGGCTGCCGCGTCGAGGCGCTGATGTTTATCTGCTCGTGCATCAAAATGAGAAAAAACAAAAAGATTATTCTGCCGTATCTGACAAAAAAGGAACATATCAGATCGGTAAAAATAAAAGCCGCGATAGGAGCGGTTTTTGGCGTAATCCCCCTAAAAAAATGGCTCATTCATACGGACAGGGTCATGTCATGCGTGCACAACCCTGACAGCAGATTTATTACTGTGCCCGCCGGCAGAAGGCATTATTTCGGGGAGACATATACGCGAAGTTTTTTCTTCCCTCCTGATCGTACAGTATTTGAAGAGTTATCTCTCTGTATAATGAACGAAACCGATGAGTACCTTACCCGTATGTACGGCGCGGATTATATGGTTCCGCCAAAAAAGGATCAAAGGGAAAAACATGCTGTTATGCGTTGTGAATTATAATTGACAGAAAGGGCCAGGTTATTTTGAGTATTCTGCAAAAAACGAAAAAAGCTTACTATCATTTTTCAAACAAGGTTCAGGAAGAGACTGCACAGTCCTTATCCGGAGATACTGAAAACAAACTGTCATCAAAGGCGCTCAAAGAAGAAAAACGTGAAAAAAGAGAAGAGCTCGAAGCAGTCAGATCCTTCCTTGCGGGCTTTGACACTGAGCACATCTGGGCATTCAACAGCGGAAACACCGGTGAAGAATTCCGCGGCAACCCCAAATACCTGTTTGCCTATATTAATAATTACAGAAAAGATATAAGAGCCTACTGGGTCAGTCAAAACGAAGAAACAGTAAAGCTGGTCAGAAGCCTCGGATTTTTTGCGGTATTATCAAATACCCCCGCGGCAAAGTATGCCGCCTCAAAAGCGGGCGTTGCCGTTTCCGAACAGGTAAGAGGCATTTTCCCCTTCCCTAATGCAAAGTATCTCAATCTCTGGCACGGGGTCGGATACAAGGCCTGTGAGAGAAGCCGGATATCGGACGAAGACGATATGAGGCTGTCGCTCGCCAAAAAATACATCAAATTTAACGAACTATACAAAAACCGGATGCTTCTGGTCGCCGCCAGTCCGTTTCAGGAAGGACAGTTAAAGGAATTCATCGGCCTCGAAGGTGACAATATCATCCGCACCGGATATCCCAGATGCTGTTATCAGAGATTATTCAAGCCGATATCTACATTTGACAACGACCTGTTAAAGCGTAAAAACCTTCCCGAAGGCACGACCATAGCGGTTTACGCCCCCACGTTCAGAACAAAAACGGGCAACACGTTCTCCCGGGCTATGGAGGATTTTGAAGCTCTTTACAGTGTGTGCGAAAAGGCCGGGATTCTGCTCGTCTTTAAGATGCATCCGCTCATGCAGTCCGAAACGGGCTTTATAATGGCAAAGCAGCACTATGAAAACAGACCGTACTTTTATTTCTGGGACAATCAGGACGATTTTTATGAAGTCATAGACAAGGTCGATCTGCTGATTTATGACTATTCCAGTATTTTTAATGACTGCCTGATTGCAGGGACAAAGCACTTTATCAGATATATTTTTGACGGCGAAAATATGCGCGAGGCGGCCGCTGTCGACAGTGAAGAGGATTATTACAATAACACCGCCGGAGAAATCTGTCAGAGCTTTAGTCAGCTCCTTGACGCCATCGAACACTTTAGAGACAAAGACGATTCCGAAAAGCTTTCCGGAATTCGTGAAACGATGTGGACATATTCCGACGATGATATATTTGAAAAAACCATAAAAGCAACATTTGATTTTAAAATAAAAAAAGATGAATACCCCACGCTGTACAGCTTTGACATTTTTGACACGCTGTTTACCAGAAAAGGCCTCACGCCGGAGAGCATTTTCTATGCCGTCAGAGACAAAATGGTTGAAAACGGTGGATTTCCGCGCTTCTTTACCGACAGATTTCCATATCTTCGCGAGAGTGCCGAAAAGAACGTCAGGGAATATATGTACAAATCCCAGGACAACAGGGAATCTTTCCACACTGAGATCAGCATGGATCAGATATATACGCGCCTTCAGAAGACATATGAGATCAGTGACGCGCAGGTTGAACAGCTGAAAAAATGGGAGACGGAAGCTGAAATCGAAAGCGTCATCCCGCTTCGTTCCAACATCGACCTTTTAAAACAGTATGTCTGCTCAGGCGAAAAGGTCGTGCTTGTTTCCGATATGTATCTTCCAAGTGAGATCATCAGAGAAATGCTTCGCAAAGCGGATCCGGCGCTGGCTGATTTGCCGCTCTTTTTGTCAAACGAATACGGCGTCCTGAAGACCTCGAGACTGCTTTTCTTTGAGGTGTACAGGAGCTTTAAGCCGCACTACAATTTCAAAAAATGGATTCATTACGGGGATAATGAAAATGCCGACCAGAGGCAGCCCAGAAATTTGGATATCTGCACGAGAAAGATTCCGGTACCGGTCTTTTCCGAAATCGAAAATAAGCAATGTACAGAACTGGCTGATTATGACGCTTTCAAGGTGGCTGCCATGCAGGCGCGTATGAGAGAAGAATACGGTTTTGCCCGCGCCGGCTTTGTCATTGATTTTATTGCGCCGCTTATGGTTTCATATGTCGACTGGGCGGTCAGGGATGCGCTGAAAAAGGGCTTTGAGCTGCTTTACTTTGTTTCGAGAGACGGTCATCCCTTAAAGCGGATTGCCGACGCGATTATAAAGCAGAACGGATGGCAGATAGAAACCCGCTACATCTACGCATCAAGGCGCGTATGGCGCATTCCGTCGTATTTTGACAGGATTGACCCCGGATTCTGGTCTAATCAGGGCGGTAATTTCAACGACATAGTTTCAAAGGATAAATTCCTTCGCGCCCTCAATATCGCCGAAGAAAAGTTTAAAGAGCTGTTCCCTCAGATTGACATTGATTCTGTGGATTTTTCCGACTGGGATGAGGGACAGCCCGCAAAGAAGATCATACAGATTTTAAAGGATTCTCCCGTTTACGAAAAATACCTGCTTGAAAAGGCTGCGGAAGAAAGAGAGCTGCCCTGCGAGTATCTCAGACAGGAAATTGACCGTAATAAAAAACACGCGTTTGTGGAGTTCTGGGGCAGGGGCTACAACCAGCTCTGTCACAGCAGGCTGTGGAATTATGTGGTCGGAGAGGAAACGCCGCTTTACTATTACTATGCCAGGACTGTTGACGAAACGGAAGGAAACTGTATCCGCTACAATATGACCGTGGACAAGACGGAGCTGTTTTTCGTGGAATCGTTTTTCGCGAACATTCCATACAAGAGCATCGAAAGCTACAAAAGAGAAGACGGCAGAATCGTTCCCGTTATTGAGCCGCTCAACTGCGACACGGAGCTTTTCGCCGCCATGGAAAAACTGCTCCCCGAATTTGCCGAAAGGTATTCGCAGCTCGGGCTTTCCGATTATGAAAACACGGATCGCAGGCTGTTCGATTTTATAATTGACTATTACTGGGACAACAAACAAAATCCGTTTATTTACGAAAATATCGGCTCCCTGATTGATTCGGTTGCCATTTACGGTCCGAAGAACGAGTTTGCGAGGCCCTACACTTCAGAAGATCTGGAAAACTTCAAAAACGGCGTGCCCAGGGGCAGAGGCACAATGTCTATGGTTATGAGTTATGCCAGAATGAATGAAAAGGATAAAAAAGAGTACGATGAACTTTTCCAGGTCGAGCCCGGAGAAGACCCCACCAAAAATCCGATACTCAGGCCGGAACAGCTCGCTGAAAGCAGAAGTTACAAAGAGCGCCTGGCGGCTGACAGCAGGCGCGCACAGCTCGCGGAAAAGATGTACAGAGACTTTTCGCAAAAAGAAAATGTGGACAGCAGCATTGTCGTTATTACGGCGAACAGATCCGTAAACAGCGATTCCCTGCATCCGATTAAAAAGGCTCTGAAGACGCAGGACAAATACTCTGTCAGATATATATCGGCAAAGTGCCCTCAAAAAGAGGACGAGGGCATTATGAGAGAACTGGCAAAGGCCCGTTTTGTGCTGGTGGAGGGAAATGTAAAACAGCTCAGCGGAATTGATTTCAGACCCGAAACCACAGTGATAGGGCTGCAGGACCATGTATTCAGATCCCTTGGATTCGGACACACCATGGATATCCGTATAAAGAACAAAAAGAAATACGATATCTTCCTGAACAATATCCGTTTTGACAAGATAGAAAACATCGGGTCAAAGGTTTCGGACGTTGTCATCCGTTCGTGCAGGCTGCCTTTGAATGTCGCCGACGATCTGAAGGGATGCTGTGTCACGGATTTGTATTTCGACAAGGATTTTAAAGAAAAATCCCGTGCAAAATTCGAGGCGGCCGTGCCTATGGCAAAGGGCAAAAAGATTATCTCGTACATCACCCACGCCAGACATTCCGGCGACGGAGACGACTTTGTGGAGCTTCTGGATATTGAACGCATGGCAGAGGAATTATCCGATGAATATGTGCTGGCGCTTGATATGAGAAACAACGAAGAACTCTCACAAAAAGCCATGAACGTTGTCAACATTCCCGGATTCAGCAGGAAAGTGGATTCGTCATATTTTAGTCTGCGTACAATGATTGCCGCTGCCGATGTTATCATAGGAGATTACAGGGACATTGTCTTTGAGGCCGCGCTTCTCAGAAAGCCCATATTCTCCTCCGGGTATGATTATGAGACCAGAATGAATTCCACCACCAATATGCTCTATGATTACAGTAAAATGAATCCGTTCCCGATCGTCAAAAATGCTGACGAAGCCATAAAACAGATAAAGAATCTTTCGGATTATGACTACGGAATACTGGATGAGTTTTGCAAAAACTTCTTTGAAAACTGTGACGGACAATCCGCCCCGCGGCTTGTTGAGTGGATTCTGAAGCAGTAAATCCGTAAAAAAACCCGGCCGCAGGTTGCGGCCGGGCGGAGAGAGGAGATTAAACGCTTATCCTTCGATCATGATGGTCTTTTTCTCGGGGATGGGAGCGGCTTTCTTGGGGATATTCAGATTCAGAACACCGTCTTTGAATGAAGCCTTGATGTCGTCCTCCGTGATGTTTCTTCCTACGTAAAAGCTTCTCTGCATAGTTCCCGTGTAACGCTCCTGACGGATGAGTTTTCCGTTTTTGTCGTTCTCGGTTTCCTCGTGAGTCTTTTCGGCGCCTACCGAGAGATAACCGTTTTTGAGCTCAATCGAAAGCTCTTCCTTTTTATATCCGGGAAGATCTATATCAAGCTCAAAATGATCTTCGTCTTCGCGTACGTCAGTCTTCATAATACGATCGGCGTGCCCCCTGTAAAGCTTTCTCTCTGCGGGGAAATCAAACCAGTCGTCGAAAAGATTCTCTCCAAAAATACTGGGCATAAACATAATTTTTTACCTCCTTCTTATGTTCTGACAACATTATAAAACGCTAATTGGCACTCGTCAATGGAGAGTGCTAACAATTAATAAATTGTTTATAATTTTTAGATTTTCATAGTTTATTTGCGACGGGAGAATAGCCTCATAAATTGACAAACATACCCGCGAAT
>JAFTAU010000062.1 GCA_017455435.1 Lachnospiraceae bacterium
AACCGCGTATATAAGAGGGAGGACATTAATGAAGACCGGCAGTAAAGAAAAAAAGGCGGTCGTCCGCGGTCCCATCAGACCCGGCACCAAAGGATATGTCAGAAAAAGGATCAGAGAGAGCCGGCAGTGGTATTTGCTGCTTGCGCCCGCGCTCATCTATATTCTGATATTTGCCTATGGACCCATGTACGGTATTTTGATGGCATTCAAAAACTACCGTCCGTCAAAGGGCATCATGGGCAGCGACTGGGTGGGCTTTGACCAGTTCATCCGCTTTTTCAAGTATCCGTATTTCTGGAAGATGATCAGGAACACGCTGTCCATCACACTGCTGTCCCTGTCCACTTTCCCGTGCGCCATTATTTTCGCGCTGTTCCTTAACGAAATAACTCAGCTCAAATTCAAAAAAGTTGCGCAGATGGTCAGCTACATGCCGCACTTTCTTTCGGAGGTTGTCGTGGTGTCGCTGGTTCTGCTCATGCTGGACCTGAGCAACGGTCCCATAAATAACCTCATCGAAGCAATGGGCGGCACCAGAACATACTTTATGGGCGAGCCGTCGGCATTCGCGCCGATATATGTTTTGTCAGGTCTCTGGCAGAACATCGGCTGGGGCACCATCCTGTATATTTCGGCGCTGTCCGCCGTTCCGCAGGAGCAGATTGAGGCAGCCAGGATAGACGGCGCCAGCCGCTTCCGCATCATGTGGCACGTCAATATTCCGGCCATCCTGCCCACCATCATGATTACGCTTCTTATGCGTATGGGCCGCATCATGAGTCTCGGCTACACAAAAATCCTCCTCATGGAAAACGACCTCGTTGCAGATGTCACGAATGTTATCTCTACATATAATTATAAGGTCGGTATTCTGGGCGGTCAGTACAGCTACGCCACCGCCATCGGTCTTTTCAATAATGTCATCAATATCATATTGCTGCTGTCATTCAACCGTCTGTCAAAGAAGCTGACGGATATCAGCCTGTTCTAAACGGAGGAAATGACTATGAGCAAAGCGACACTAAAAAAATCACATATTAAAAATACCCGCGGCGATAAAATATTCCTGACTATCGTCTACGCGACGGTCATTCTTATCGTGCTGATGTGTGCATATCCGCTTTACCTGACGGTTATTGCATCTATTTCGGATCCGTACGACGTTTACAGCGGCAAGGTAAACCTGATTCCAAGCGGCTTTTCGCTGGAGTCATACAGGCTGGTCTTTACAAACAGCGCTATTTTCCGCGGCTATGCAAACTCCATTTTCTACACGGTGGTAGGCACGGCGTTCAATCTGTTCCTGACCATCCCCAGCGCCTACGCCCTCAGCAAAAAGCGCATGTACGGCCGCAATTTCTTTATGACGCTGTTCCTTATTACCATGTATTTCGGCGGCGGTCTGATTCCCCACTACCTGCTGTTCAAGGCTATGGGTCTCATCGACACCCGCTGGATCCTCATTATCAACGGCGGCGTCAGCGTCTACAATGTTATAGTTACCAGAACCTATTTCCAAAACAATATTCCCGAGGAGCTTTTTGAGGCGGCCAGGATTGACGGCGCCAGCGAGCTCCGCTGCTTCTTCAAGCTGGTTCTGCCGCTTTCTGCCCCCATCATCGCGGTCATCACGCTGTACTACGCTGTGGGTCACTGGAGCAGCTATTTCTCGGCCCTCATTTACACGCATGATCAGGAGCTGCAGCCTTTGCAGCTCGTGCTCAGAAATATATTGATTCTAAATCAGTCCGCCTATACGGACGCACTGCAGTCGGGCGACGCAGAACTGATTGCGGATGCCTCCAGACAGGCGTACAACGCCGTTACCATGAAGTATGCGCTGGTGTTTATTTCCAGTGCGCCTATGCTGGCCATTTATCCTTTTGTACAAAAGCACTTTGTCAAGGGTATCATGGTTGGCTCGCTGAAGGGCTGATTTATAATAAGGAGGAATAAAATGAAAAAAAGAAACAAAAAGGTCCTTTCACTGCTTCTTGCTGTGATAATGCTGATCGGATGTTTTACGGCCTGCGGCGAGGGTGGCGATGAAACCGGCTCGGGCGCAACGAACGCATCCGGCGAAATCGACACAGCGGCTCAGATCACCGAAAAGCCGGTAATAAATGAGCCTGTCACGCTGTCGATACTGACACAGCGCCATGCCGCCTCCACTACGGACGTGAGCGAACTGTGGTTCTTTAAATATATGGAATACTGGTTTGCTCAGCTGGGTTATGATGTAACCATCAACGTCCAGCAGACTAACGAGGCTTCCCAGGAAAAAGCGCTGCTGCTCGGAACGGACACGATGCCTGATATCGTATGGGGCATCACCCTTGGAAAGACCAACGCTGCTCTCTACGGCGAAGAAGAGGAAATGCTGCTTAACTGGGCGCCTTATCTCAATGAGAGCCTTATGCCCAATCTCTGCAAGTGGCTCGAGACCTACCCCGATATCAGGCCCAACATCACGGCCCCCGGCGGTGGAATTTACGCGCTTCCTTACATTGCTCCTTCGCAGTACGCCTCCGGCTGCTACGGCACTTCAGAGAGACTGTACTACAGACAGAGCTGGCTGGACGCCTGCGGCGTTAAGAACCCCACCACCGAGGAAGAGTTCTATCAGACGCTGCGCGCCTTCAAGAACATGAAGCTGGACGGCGGCCGTGAGCCCATTCCGGTAGTCAGCGCCGGTTCATTCCTTGAGAAATACATCTGGACCTGCCTCGGCTTTTACGGCACTGAGCCCAATAAATACGGCTCAAACCTTATGATAAAGGACGGCGAGCTGGTCATTCCCGCATATACAGAGTCTTATCGTGATTTCATCAAGGTTATGAGCACGCTTTACGGTGAAGGCCTGGTTGCGAAGGATTACTTCAGCGTCAGCGACACCACCGCCGGTGGTCTCATGAGAGACGGCACCTGCGGCGCTCTCGCCTGGTGGACGCTTGAATATGTGGGCGAAGATTCCGCCTCTTTCAGCGATATCGTCTGCGCAAATCCCATCAAGTTCGGCGACACCAAGGAAATCCACGTCAGCAGACTGCAGTATTACAATGCCGACACTCTCTGGGTTTCGTCCAGGACAAAATATCCCGTGCTGGTTGCAATGATGCTCGATTATATTTATAGTGAAGAAGGTGCTATGTTCTACCGCTACGGACCGAAGCAGGGTGAGGATCCGCTGGGTCTGGTGGACGGCTGGTATATCGATGAGGATGGCGACATCACCACAAAGCTGGTTGAGGACGGCACTTACGCCTCCATGTCCGCCTACGGCCGCGACCGCATTTTCCCGTTTGACAATGCCGGCCTGCGTCCCGCTGTAGTCACGTCCGGCACCGGAAATATGATAGAGTTTACGGACTCCGTCACCGGTGAAAAGTACGAATGCATTGACAATTACAAACTGGATGACAATACGAACGACGGTCACTGGCGCCTGATTACCATTGAAAAATGGAGCGATTACGCCACCTCTGTCCGTCTCGACGGCGCTTACCTTAGCTCCGAAGACGCCACATACGTATCCGATATCATCACCACCATCCAGAACTACATCACAAAGGAATCCGCAAAATTCATCACCGGACAGCGTGACATTTCCACCATCGATCAGTTCTGGGGCGAGCTTGAAAACCTCGGCATACAGGAGTATCTTGACGTTATGAAAGAGTACTATGCCGGTTATATGGATTCGGTTTTCAAAAAGTGATTCAAACTTGAGGACGCATAAATGAAAAAAACATTTATAATGATAATAGCCATGCTTCTTGCCGCTGCGCTGCTTTACGGCTGCGGCGGTGAGGGCGGTTCTTCAGACTCGGGAGAAGCCTCCGGAAACGGGGAAAGGCTTGCGCTTGCAAAGGATAATGCGACCGAGTTTGTCATTGCCGATTTTTTTGAAAACGAAGACAGCGCACGTGAGATAGTAACCGCGCTCGCCATCAAGACCGGCGCATCTTTCAAGGTTGCAAAGCCCACCGAAGACGGAAAAGCCATATATGTCGGCACTGCCGGATCCCTGGGCGGCAAGGGCGGCACGAGTAAAAGCCTTACCTACAGCCAGTATGAGCTTCGCATCGACGGCGGAAATCTCTATGTGGCGCTGGGTACGGAAAACACCGTCAGTGAACTTGCTGTGATTCTCAGAAACACCATCGAAAAATTTGACGACGGCTCCTTCGGTGTCAGCAGCGAGAGCTGCGGTATCAAAAATATATGTGATATAAGCGAGGTAGTCCCTGTGTTTACAACAGAAAGCGGAGAAATGCTGGAACTCCACGACTGCGGATCAAACCACTATGAAGCAGTTTATACCGGTATGGACAAATCCGGAGCGGACGCCGAAATAGCGGCTTACGAGCAAAAGCTTTTGGACAGCGGGTACACCCTGTTCCAGGAAAACAATATCGGCAACAACAGATTTACCACCTTTACCAAGGGTGATACCGAAGTACACTGCAATTATTTTTATGTTGCGCATGAATACCGCATCGTCTACGGAAAGCTGGGTTATCTGGGACCGGAAGCTCCCGTTACCGACTTTAAAAAGGTGACAGAAGCTACCATCTCCGAAATTGGTATGAGCGAGAGCGTTCAGTGCAACGTCATTCAGTTTGTCGACGGCAGTTTTGTCATTATTGACGGCGGCTGGGGCAGCGACGCGTCAAAGACCTACAGCTATATCAATGACAAAGGTGAAAAGGCAGAGCTGGAATATCAGCGTGACTATAAGGCTGATATGGATGCCCTCTGGTCCTTCCTTCAGAAAAAGACACCTGCGGGCGCCAGACCTCAGGTCACGTGGATGATTACCCACGCGGATCCCGATCACATTTGTCTGTTCCCTCCGTTTTTGGCGGAACATGCCGCGGATTTTGACCTGAACACCATAGTCTATAACTTTCCCGATATGTTTAATATCGGGCTCGGAAACGGCAGCTCCACTAACGATCCCGGAACGATGCAGGGCTATGTAGATAACTTCTTTGAAGCGGCAGAAAAGTATTATCCCAACGTAAACCACTATGTTTACCACACCGGACAAAAGCTTTATCTGCCGGGCTGCGAACTGGAATTCCTTTTTACGCAGGAGGACTACTGGCCGGGCGAAATGGCGTGGATGAATGCTACCAGCGGCGCTTGGAGATTTACATTTGCGGACAGCGGAAAGACGGCGCTCTTCCTTGGAGACTGCGAAGTAGGAATGAACAATAAAATGGCGCAGTTTTTCGGCGAATATATGAAGAGCGATATTTTCCAGCCCGCTCACCACGGTTCAAACGGTGGAACGCTGGCGCTTTACAGGCTGGTGGATCCCGAGGTCTGCTTCTGGACCTGCGCGGATTTCCCGTTCTATAACGACAATCGCCATACAGGCACAAAGGAAGGCTGGGATTTCAACAAATTCCTGCGCGAATCGTCCAAGGTAAAATATCATTTCACCAACAGCGAAACGCACACCCTCGTGGTTGCCACTATGGAGGAAGAAAAATAAAGTCCTGACGGAGAATCCATGAATTCAAAGCTCAGATCAATTCTGCATCTTGCAAGACCATACCTGATTATTGCCATATTGCCGATTCTTTCGGTAATACTGCTGAGTTTTTTCATTGTCAATAAATCGGCAGAAGAAAAAACCTCCGCGTGGCAGGAATCGGTCAAGACAGCCGTCGACCGTGTCAACCGGAAAATTGACACGGTCGAGGATCTTGCGCATCTGGTTGTGCAGAGCGATACGGTCAGCGAATACATTCTGGATCAGATAAGCGGAAAACGCAGCGATCTCCAGAGCAGCAGCAGAGTCAGGGATCTCCTTAGCGGAGTTGCAAAAAACGACAGCCTGATCGAGGTCTTTTTTCATGACGAGCTTTCCGGGAGCATAATAGCCTCAACGACCGTCATAAACGACCCTGAGATTTTTTTCCGTTATCAGTATATCTATGATGACTGCACTCCGCAGGAAGCGGCAGAGCGGATTGACTCAAACGAAATCAGGCGCGGATTTACTAAGACCAGGCACGTTACCAGCAACGGCTATTCCGCCGATGTAATCGAATACAACGTCTTTGTCCCCAGAGTAAAAGGAACGGCAAACCCCGCTTTGCTGGTGGTTTCCATAAACACAAAGAATCTCTTCAGTGATTTATACGACATCATGAGTCCCGGCTCGGCGTTTTATGTAGCCGATGACAACGGTGTTATCTATTCGTCATCCGAAGAAATCCTGAATTATCCGGAGCTGCCGGTTTCCGATACGCTGCAGCCTGTTGACGCAGTCGAAAATGATGTCCGCGGAATGGCGCGTCTGTGCAATCTGGACAGGTGGAGGATAGGATGTTATATCCCCACGGGCGAGCTGAGGGAATCGGTCGGAACGACGGCGCTGCGGTTTTTGCCCGTGGTACTTCTGGTTCTGCTCTGTCTGGTGCTTTGCGTTTACTATACGCATAAGAACCGCCGCCAGATTATCAGCATTCTAAAGGCGTTCAAAAGCGGACAGCCCGAGGCGCAGGAGGAGCAGATAGACTACGTCGACTACAAGATGATTCAGAGCTACGCGGACAACGCGGCAAAAAACAGCTATCTGTACCGCGAAAAAATTCGCGAAATGGAAAAATCCCAGAAAAACCGGACGCTTCGTCACCTGCTGAAAGGCACCTACACGACAGAAGAAGACAGATGCAGAGCCATGGAGCTTTTGGGGGACATCAAGGACGCGGAGAGGTATGTCGTGCTCTGCATTCAGTTTGAAGAGCCTGCGGGCATTCCTGACGAGGAAGAAGTAGGCATCCGCGAGCTGGTTTTTGAACTTCTGGAAACGGAAATCGGCGCCGAGATGGACATTGTAGATATGCTGTCCTCTGAGCTGGTATGCATACTCTACACGGACGAGGATTATTCACACGTCGTTAACGAAATCATTTCGCAGCTCAACGTACAGATTAAATACGAGTACAACGCTGAGCTGAGAATAGGAGCCGGTCAGCCGACGGATTCTTTTGAGGACATTTCTTCTTCTTATAAGCAGGCGCTGGAGATTATCCGCTACAGCGAAAACACCGGAAAGAGCGTGTATTTTTACTCCGAAGCTGATTTTTCCGAGGAAACGGTTTTTTATCCGGAGCAGACCGACGACAAAATCAGCAACTACATTATCGCGGGCTATACCGACGAAGCCTGCGCCATGATAGAAGAGATTTACAACAAGAATTTTGTCGAAAACACGCGCATCCTCTCTCTGAAAGAAATCAACATACTTCGCTACCGCATTACCAATGCTGTTGTTTCCGTGGCGAAGAAGCAGGGGATCAAGCTGTCGGACGAAGATTCAAAATTCATCAACGAAAAAGACAACAAGGTATTTTTCGATTTATTAAAGGACACGGTCAAAGTGATGACAGATAATATAAAAGAAAAAAAGAGCAGTGTTCAGAACCTGCTGGCTGTAAAGGTAAACGATTATATCGCGGAGCATTATGCCGACACCGGCCTGAACATTAAACAAATAGCGTGGCACTTCCACTTTCACGAAAACTACATTTCAAACCTCTACCGCAAAGAGTATAATATCAATCTGTCCTCTGCAATAGAAAAGCTGCGAATAGAAAAAGCGTGCAGCCTTTTGGAGACAACGGATATCAGGGTAGGAGAAGTGGCGGAAGCCGTGGGATATTCACTGGATTCCAGCTTCCGGCGTGCGTTTAAAAAAATCACGGGAGTTTCGCCTGCCGAGTACCGGAGCCTTCACGAGAGGAACAGTTAAGGAGGCTTAAATGAATAACGTATTTATGCGCTTTCCGGGCGGCAGAATCATGGCGGTTACGCTGAGCTACGACGACAATGTAACGGACGACGTCCGTTTGTCGGAGACAATGCGCAGGTATGGTCTGCGCGGGACATTCAATATCAACAGCGCACAGTTTTCGCCGGAAGGCAGCGTCGGAGATGTCGGAAAGCATGGTCACAGGCGGCTGACCCTGCGACAGTCGCAGGAGCTTCACCTCGAGGATGAAATGGAAGTGGCCTGTCACGGAGCCACGCATCCTTTTCTGGAACAGCTTCCCTCTTCGCTTTGCATAAAAGAAATTCTGGAAGACCGGCTCACTCTCGAAGAGCATTTCGGATGCATGGTCCGCGGGCTGGCATATCCTTTTGGAACATACAGCGACAGTGTCATTGCCGCGGCGAAAAGCTGCGGCATAGTCTATGCCCGCACGGTTGCCTCGACGCACGGCTTCGGCTTGCCGACGGACTGGCTGAGGTGGGATCCGACGTGCCATCATATCGAGCCGGAGCTGATGCCGCTCGTTACGAGATTTCTCGAGGACAAAAGAAAATGGCGCCCGCGGCTTTTTTATTTGTGGGGGCATGCTTACGAATTCACTGACAGCAACAATTGGCATATACTGGAGGACTTCGGAAAGGCCATAGGCTGCCGCGATGACGTCTGGTACGCGACCAATATAGAGATTTACGATTATGTGAATGCCTACGGGCAGCTCGTTTTTTCCGCAGACGGACGTAGGGTGTACAACCCCACGATGACGGAGCTTTTTATCGGAACAAGAGTCGGAGAATTCGGCGTAAAGCCCGGAGAAACGATAGAAATAGAAATATAATTATTCGCCGCGGAAATGCGGCGCTTTGAAAGGAATCATTATGGACAAATATACAGCTTTTGCGGACAAACTGAAAAACAGGGAAAAGACTGTGGGCACCACCATGTCGCTTATGAACAATCCCCTGCTGATTCCGCAGATGAACAGGGAAGATCTGGATTTTATAGTTTTTGATCTGGAACACGGAGTCTTTGATGCGCAGAACGCGCAGCAGGCGCTGAATGTCTGCCGCCTTCTGGGTATTCCCACCATCATGCGCGTTCAGGATGCGCTCTATCATCTGATGGCGAAGGCTGTGGATATGGGCGGCGACGGAATAATGGTGCCGCGCACAGAGACGCTGGAGCAGCTTCGCACAGCGATGGACGCGCTTTTCTTTGCTCCGATCGGGCGCAAGGGCTGCGGCGGACACGGCCAGTTCAGACCCGGCGAAAATCCCGCAGATTTTAACAAAACCCGTTTTCTTATGCCGCAGATAGAGTCCAGAAAGGGCATAGACCTGCTTCCAAAGATGCTGGACGAATTCGGTGAATTTATAAATGCGGTTATGATCGGACCGTACGATATGTCTGTCATGCTAGGTACGCCTTTTAATGTCCGCTCCGACGTGATGCGCGGCGCCATTCAGGAGGTGTTTGATATCAGCGCTTCATACGGAAAATCCTGCGGCATTTTCTGCGATAACGAGGAGCTTGCGGCGAAATACCGCGAGATGGGCGCGAACGTTATGTGGCTGTCCACGGACAAGGACTTTTTCCTGCGCGGCTACCGTCAGGAAATGGACGCGTTAAAGGAGCTTAAATGAAGATAGTGATTCTGGATCACCCGAGAGAGAATCCCGGAGAAATAGATTGGACAGGCTTTGACAAATACGGTGAGGTGACGCGCTACGAGCGGACTTTCCCCGGACAGGTCGCGGAAAAAATCGGCGACGCCGATGTGGTGTTTCTAAACAAAACCGTGGTCACAGCAGAGGATCTTGCTCGGTGCCCCAATGTGAAATTCATCAGCGTGATTGCTACAGGCTATAACACTGTAGACGTAAAAGCCGCCCGTGAGCGCGGGATCCCGGTTTCAAACGTTCCCTCCTATGGAACGGAGGCGATAGGGCAGCACGCCATCGCGCTGCTGTTGGAGATTACCGACCATGTGGGGCACCACGACGCCGAAGTCCGCAAAGGCCGCAAAGGTGGCGAGGGCGACTGGTGCTTCTGGGACTACCCCGGAATCGAGCTGGAAGGCAAGACCATGGGCATAATCGGTCTCGGACGCATAGGGCAGATAACCTCTCGCGTAGCTCAGGCTTTCGGAATGAATGTGCTTGCCTACGACCAATATCAGAACAAAGCGCTTGAGAACGAGCACTGCCGCTACACCGACCTGGACACGCTGCTTTCCGAATCGGACGTGATAGCGCTTCATTGTCCGCTCTTCCCGGAGACGGAGAATATTATCAATAAAGAAACCATCGAAAAGATGAAGGACGGCGTTATCATTATCAATAACAGCCGCGGCGGACTTGTGGTAGAGGAAGACCTGGCAGAAGCGCTGCGCTCCGGAAAGGTTTACGCCGCCGGACTCGACGCGGTCAGAAACGAGCCGATTGCCATGGACAATCCGCTGCTTTCCGCGCCGAATGTTTATTTTACGCCGCATATCAGCTGGGCTGCAATTGAATGCCGGCAGAGGCTCGTTGATTATTCGCTGGATAATCTCAGGGCATTCCTGGATGGCGCCCCGACGAATATCGTGAACTGAGCCACGCCATATCGGAGGAGAAGATGAAATATTCTGAGATAAAGGGACTGAATAAATCCGCGTCGAAGCTGGTTTACGGAACAGCCACGCCGAAGCTCTTTGCGGCATTTGCGCCGGGCGCAGGCGAAGCGGAGAAAAAGGAAGCTTACGACCTGCTTGACATGGTCTGGGCAACGGGCATCAATACCTTTGACTGCGCTGCGCACTACGGCGAAGAAATACTCGGGCCGTGGCTGGCGGATCGCGGACTGCACGACAAAGCCGTGGTTATCACCAAATGCGCCCATCCCAACAAATGGCGCACCCGCGTGACGCCGTATGACATACTTTCGGACGCGCATGACTCGCTGGTAAAGCTGCGTACGAACAGCATTGACATCTATATGCTGCACCGCGACGATCATACCGCCCCGGTGGGACCGATAGTAGAAACGCTGAACAGACTTTTCGCCGAAGGAAAAATCAAAGTTTTCGGCGGTTCAAACTGGACTCACGAGCGCATTGAGCAGGCGAATGAATACGCCTACGCGCACTCGCTGGAGCCCTTCCGCGTTTCCAGTCCCAATTTCGGACTGGCGGAGCAGATAGAAGATCCGTGGAGATGCGATGCGCCGCTGGGTGATGGCTGTGTGACCATATCGGGACCGGAAAATCAGGCAGCCAGGGACTGGTACGCCGCGCATGATATCGCGGTCTTCGCTTATTCGAGCCTGGCCAGAGGGCTGTTTTCCGGATTGTTCAAAAGTGACAGACCCGAGGACGCGAAAAAGATTATGGACGAGCCCGGCATCAAGGGATACTTCTGCCCGGACAATCTGGAGAGGCTGCGCCGCTGTGAGCAGCTCGCTGCCGAAAAGGGCGTGGAGGTGGCGCAGATAGCGCTGGCGTGGATATTCAATCAGAAGTTTGAGGTTTTCGCGCTTTCGAGTCCCGTGAATGCGGAGCAGATAAATCAGAATGCCCGCGCACTGGACATCACGCTCACGGACGAAGAGGTTGCGTGGCTCAATTTGAAGTAGGTTTTGCAAGGCCACGGCAGTTTTTTCAAAAAAGTGTTGTGGTTTCGATATTATAAGGCGATTGCATGTTTTTACGAAGTATATCGGGATTTTTGTCAAATCAGCAGCGAAGACTTCGTAAAGAAATCCGCAGAAAAATCATATGTCTGAGCGAAGCGAGTTTTGATTTTTCAAGGATTTTAGAAGTCGAGCGCGCTGATTTAAAAAATCATTCGATCCGACTTCGTAAAAACATGCAATCGCCGGAATATATAGAAAACATCTGGAGTAGTTATGAAAAAACTGCCGTGGGAGGGGGCGTTCCCTCCGTTCAGGATTTTCGGAAATTTGTACTTTGTGGGGTCGGTGCCCGCATCCACTCACGTGGTTGATACCGGCGAGGGGCTCATCATATTTGACCCCGGCTATCATCAGAATCTTCACATGGTAATCGACGGGATGTACAGGCTCGGTCTGAATCCCTATGACATAAAATATATTTTCAATACTCACGGACACATTGACCATCTCGGCGCGACCAGGGCGCTCTCGCTGATGACCGGCGCGAAGACTGTGCTGGGGCGTGCGGACAGGCAGTACGCAAACGGCGAGCTGGACCTGACCTATGCCGCAGAGCTGGGAATGCACTACCAGGAAGTATTTGAGCCGGATATCCTCTGGGAGGACGGAGAGAGCCTGACGCTGGGGCGCACCACTGTTACGTGCATGGCGACGCCGGGGCATACACCCGGTGCTCTTTCATACTTTTTCCCTGTTACTGACGGGGAAAAGACGTATCGTGCCTGTCTGCACGGCGGCATGGGAATCAACACTATGAGCCGCGAATACCTGGAAAAATACGGCCTGCCTTTTTCCTGCCGCGACGAATTTGTCAAGGCGATGGAGAGACTGTCCCGTGAACCTGCGGATATTTTCCTGGGAAATCATATGCAGCACAATTACACGCCGGAGCGGTATGAACAGGTGATGGCAGGAGACAAAGAGGCGTTTGTGCATCCGGGCGAATCGGGCGAATATGCGCTGTGGGCAATCAAAAACCTGCGCGACATGATTGATAAGGAAAACGGGAATGGCTGAAGATGAGGGCAGAGGTTTTATCCTCGGCCGCGGAACAAAATTTTATGAATTCGCAAAAAAAACGGGAGAGCTGATGTGGCTGAACCTCCTGACTATTGCGTGCAGCCTCCCCGTTATCACGATTGGCTGCGCTTTCTCCGCGATGCACCGCGTTCTTTTGAGCATTTACCGCGACGAAGAAAAAAACATAGCAAAAGAATACTTCGCCTCATTCAAAGAAAACTTTAAACATGCCACAATTATCTGGGCTTTTTATATCATATATTTCGGCGTCATGTGGATTGACGATTTCGCGCTTCGCGCCCTGAATAATCCCACCATAAGTTATCTGCGGATACTGGTTCCGCTGCTTTCGATACTCGGCGTGCTCAGCATGCAGTGGTTTTTTGTCCTGCAGTCGCGCTACAATCTGACTATAAAAGATACGATCGTTTACTCATTTACGCGCATCGTCGCATTTCCGCTTCGCACGCTGATGATGGGCATTTCGATAGCTGTTCCCGTGGTGCTGCCGGCGTTTTTCCCGTATATACTGCCGGTTTCCATACTGCTGGGATTCAGCGGCAGCGGCCTGCTGATGGTATGTTTTTACAACGGAGCCTTAAAAATTATGGAGGACGACGGCAGTGGAGATTAAAGAATTAATTCAAAAAATGACGCTGCATCAAAAAATCGGACAGCTCACACAGTACAATGCGAGAGTTTTTCTAAATGACGATTCCGTCATAACGGGTCCGGACAAAAAGCTGAAGCTGACGGATGAAGATCTCGCTACAGTGGGCAGTGTGCTCAATTCTTTCAGCGCGGATGACATGAAAAAAATACAGAATCAGCATTTGGCCGGCGATCCACTGAAGATTCCGATAATATTCATGCTGGACGTTATTCACGGTTACCGCACTATTTACCCCATTCCGCTGGGGATGGCGTGCTCTTTTGAGGCGGAGATTACAGAGCAGTGTGCGAGGATGGCAGCGGCGGAGGCCGCGGCGTCAGGCGTGCAGGTGACGTTTGCGCCCATGGTGGACTACGTGAAGGACGCCAGATGGGGCAGGGTCATGGAGAGCGGCGGCGAGGAACCGCTGTTGACCGGATACATGGCTGCGGCGCAGATACGTGGTTTTCACGGTGACGACCTCACCGGTGACAGTAGCATTGCAACCTGCGTAAAGCATTTTGCGGCATACGGCGCGGCAGAGGCAGGGCGCGATTACAATATGGCGGAGTGCTCCGAGCGCGAGCTGCGCCAGTTTTATTTGCCGGCTTTTAAGGCGGCAATAGACGCGGGAGCGGAGATGGTGATGCCGGCCTTTGAGGCGCTGAACGGCGTGCCCGCCACGATAAACCCTTTTTTACATAACGTCCTGCGCCGGGAATGGGGCTTTGACAAGGTGGTCATCAGCGATTACAACGCCATTGGCGAGCTGCTAAAGCATGGTGTCGCAGCCGATGAAAAAGACGCTGCATTGCAGGCGTTTTCGTCCGAGTGCGATATGGAAATGTGCTCCGCATCGTACTTCCACTGTCTGGAAGAACTTGTCCGGGAGGGCGCAGTTTCGGAGGAACAGATTGACAGAGCGGTGGAAAGAGTGCTGCGGCTAAAGGAAAAGTTGGGTCTGTTTGAGGATCCGTACCATGGCGCCGACGGTAAAAAGGCTGAGGCGCTGTATCTGTGCGAAAAACACAGAGAGCTGGCAAAGCGAGCCGCGACAAAGGCGGCGGTGCTGCTTAAAAATGACGGAGTTTTGCCGTTTGAAGAAAATATCGGAAGCGTGGCTTTGATAGGGCCTTTCGCGGACGAACACGCGATAAAGGGCTTTTGGAGCTGTGCAGGACGCGATGAAGAAACCGTCACCGTCAGACAGGGAGTGGAAGCGCTTCTCGGAAAAAACAAAGTCCGGTTTGCCCGCGGTTGCGGTTATACCTGGAATGACGAGGATCGCTCCGGATTTGACGAGGCGGTGAGAATCGCGAAATCTGCAGATGCGGTGATTCTGTGCCTCGGCGAGCCGCAAAATTACAGCGGCGAGGGGAATTGCCGTACCGATATCGGACTGCCCGGCGTCCAGGAAGAGTTGGCGAGGCTGGTGGCAGAGGCAAACCCTAATACCGCAGCCATCATTTTCAACGGAAGACCGCTGGCGCTGACAGGGCTCGACCGTCACATTTCGGCAATACTGGATATGTGGTTTCCGGGCACGGAGGGCGGAAACGCCGCCGCTGAGCTGCTCTTTGGCAGGGCGGTTCCGTCCGGAAAGCTGGCTATGAGCTTTCCGCGCAGCAGCGGACAGTGCCCGGTATATTACAATCACACCGGCACCGCGCGTCCGCACTGGACGACGGAAGCGGAGAGCCGCGGCTATGCCTCGGATTACATCGACTGCGGAAACCTGCCGCTTTACAGCTTTGGACACGGCCTTTCGTACACAGAATTTGAATACATAGAAATGACCTTGTCGGCGGACACGCTGGCAGAGGGCGGTGAGCTGACGGTGAACATCAGGATAAAAAATGCCGGAAAATTCGCCGCGGACGAAGTGGTCCAGCTCTATATGCGCGATCCCGTCGCGAGCGTGGTGCGTCCTGTTCAGCAGCTTGTCGCATTCAAAAAAACCGGCCTCGCTCCCGGAGAGGAGAAGACAGTCTCGTTCACGCTGACGCCGGAAAGCTTTGTATTTTACGACACCGCCGGCCGGCTCACGCATGAAAAGGGCAAAATCATTCTGATGACCGGCTGTCCGGACCACTATTATTATAAAGAAGAAATCGAACTGTTATAAAGGTGTACAAAATGGATAACAGGATTATCAGCATTATCGACACGGGAGCTATTCCCGGCGCGGAGGCGGACCAGAGTGCGGCTATTCAGCGTGCGCTGGATGAGGTGTGGAAACAGGGCGGCGGCACCGTCGAAATTCCTGCGGGAAAGTACAATATCGGCAGCATCCGCATTCGCTCAAACACCACCCTGCTGCTTCGCTCCGGCGTAGAGCTTTACGGCTCGCGCAATCCGGAAGACTACAATATTCTTCAAAACGAGACCCTCGAGCCGCTGCCGGAGGACTGGCTCACGGACAAGGACTGGGAGCCTTTTGTCAAGGGCGTAACACGCTGTTATGATTTTATGAGAAAGCCCGGCGGCAGATGGGGCAATGCGATGATACGCGCCATCAGCGCCGAGAACATCGCCATTATCGGCGAGGAAGGCTCAGTCATTGACGGGCGCGACTGCTACGATGAGCGCGGTGAGGAACGCTACCGCGGCCCGCACGGCATCAGCATGCACCACTGCAAAAACGTGTCATTCAGTGGCTACACCATCAGAAACACCGGAAACTGGGCGCACTGCATATTCAATACGGACGGCATCAGCATGAAAGGCGTTACCGTCCTGGCCGGACACGATGGCATCCACATGACCTCGAGCAGCAATATTGACATCTCGGACAGCAGTTTTTATACAGGAGACGACTGCATCGCCGGTTTTGCCAATGTGGATGTGAGGGTGGAGCACTGCACATGCAACACCGCCTGCTCCGGAATGCGTTTTGGCGGTACGAATGTCCGCATAAACGAATGCACCTTCTTTGGCCCGGCGCAGTATTTCTTCCGCGGCAGTCTGAGTCTCGAAGAAAAGATAAACGGCGCGCAGCCTACCGCTCCGCATCGTAAAAACATGCTTTGCATGTTTAAGTATTATGCGGATTTTTCTGTGGATATACCGTTGCAGCCGGGCAATATTATCATAAAAAACTGCCGAGTGGAAAATGTGGACAGATTCATGAACTATAATTTTTCCGGAAACGAAAAATGGCAGTCCAACAGACCGCTAAAATCCATATGTTTTGAGAATATAAAAGCCGATGGAATAGGTATGCCGCTTACGGCTTACGGCAGCGCGGATGAACCGCTTTTGCTGGAGCTGCGCGGCGTAGATATAAGCTTCCGCGAGGACGCGGAGGGCGCTCCTTTTCTGCGCACAGCGAACTTTGAAAAAATATTGCTGGAAGAAGTTACGATAAGAGGTATAAAAAACGCCCCTCTGATAAAGACCTGGACGAAGGGCGGAGATATTACTCTCAGAAATGTGACGAGCGGCGTGCCGGATAACGAAAAAATAGTTTTCACCGATGAGCCTTTTATGAGCAAGGCATTTTAGCCGCTCAGGGCTGCTTGCGGAAACGTCCCGGAGTTATGCCGGTTTCTTTTGTGAATACCGTGATGAAATAATTGCTGTCGGAAAAACCGCACGCTGCCGCGATATCGGCTACGGACATGGACGGATTTTCGAGCATCAGCTTTTTTGCGCGTTCTATACGCATGGTGCGGATCTGAGTCGCGATGCCGCCGCCGTACAGACCGGTCGAAACCTTGTAGAGCTGTGATTTGCTGATATTCAGATCCCTGCATATGGTGGGAACGGAAAGATCGCTGTCCAGGTGAGATTCGATGTAATTGTTCAGGCGGGTGTCCATATCCTCATCAATGATGGTCGCGAGCTGTTCAAAGACTACGTAATAGGACACGGCCTGCAGTATACGCGCCGCGGAGATGATATGGTTGCGGGTAAAGGGCTTTTCTTCTTCGAGGGCCTTCAGCAGGGCTTCGCCGGACAGCCCCAGCTCCTCGCACCGCGCAATAACGGCTTTTTGGCAGGCCTGGATATCGGGATATTCCATAAAGTGGCCTATCATCAGATAACCTATGAGTATTCCGTGGAAAAACAGAGGAGAGACGACCTCGGTAAAACCGGCATGACAGCGGTAAATACGCATCTTTTTCTGCTTCGCGGAAAGCTCGCAGGCTCTGCGGTCGCATTTGCGGCAGGCCTCTGAGCCCTCTTTGGAGGCTCTGATGAGACTGCAGACGGGCGGCATATTATCCGGACAGGAAATGAGATCGTTGTAGTCGACGTCAAAAACGGATATGCGGATGCCGGTGAGCTTATTAAAATCCTTCAGCAGAAGGGATAGTTTATTTAAATCAAAAACAGGAACCATAGTAATCTCCGTTCAAAAACAAATCGGTACAATATTAACATAAAAGTAAACAAAATCAAAGTGTTTTTTTGAGGAGGCTTAAAAATGTTCAGGGAAGAAAAAGAAGGATATATAGGAAATCCGCAGCAGCTGGTCAGGCTGCGCAGGGTGACCGCGGCAGAGGGCCGCGCGAAGGGCACGGAAATTATAGAGGTCTGCACCGCGGCAGGGCTGTCGCTGGACATTCTGCCGGACGCCGGTCTGGACATCGGGCAGACTTTTTACAAGGGACTCAATGTTTCGTGGATGAGCAAAAACGGTTACGATTCGCCGGCGGCGATAAACCCTTATGAGACGGAGTTTGTCAATACCTTCCCCGGCGGATTGCTCTATACGTGCGGACTGAGGAACGCCGGACCGGCAAACCGCGACGGCGGCGAATGGCATCCCCTGCACGGACGCTATCACAGTCTGCAGGCGACGGAGGTCTGCGCTGAAATCGTGGGTGAAGAAATCGTGATTCGCGGAAAGCTGCGTGAGACAGCGCTTTTCGGTCATGTTCTCGAGCTTCACAGAACCATCAGAATCCCGTGCTACGGCGCGTCCGTCACGATAGAAGACGAACTGGAAAACCTCTCGCCGCGTGACGAGGAGTTTATGCAGATTTATCACTGCAATTTCGGCTATCCCTTTGTCAGCGAGAATGCGGAGCTGTGGCTGCCGGAGGCTCGCGAGACTATACCCCGGACGGAATTTGCGGCAGAGCTGCTTGGCTCTGAGCTGAAGCTTGATGCGCCCAGACCTTTTGAAGAGGAGAGAGTCTTTTTCCACAAAATGAAAGACGATTTCAGAACCCGCCTGATAAACAAATGGCTCGGAATTTCTATGGAAATGACGTGGAATGGCGATGAACTGCCCATTCTGTCGCATTGGCGCAGCATGGCAAGCGGAGATTATGTGATAGGGCTGGAGCCTACCAATTCGTTCATCAAAGGACGCCACGATGAGAGAGAAAACGGCACTCTGCCGGTCATCGGGGCGTTTGAAAAGAAATATCATAAAGTAAAAATAGAGTTTTCGGAGGTATGAAAATGGCTAAAAAAATGACTTTTGCACTTGCTTTTGCGAACCGCAGTTTTATGCCCGGCGAGCTGATCTATGAGGCCCGGGACGATATGGCAAAGGCCGTTACGGATGCGGGATATGATTACATCATGATGGACGCGGAGACCACGCGCTTTGGCGGAATCGAGACCCGCGATGAGGGCAGAATCTACGCGAAATGGCTCAAGGAGCACGAGGGCATGTATGACGGCGTGATTTTTTCCATGCCGATATTTGCCGATGAAAACGGCGCTATCAACGCGCTTCAGGACGCCGGAGTGCCGATACTGATGCAGGCCTATCCCGATGAAATCGGCAAGATGGACTTTGCGCACCGCCGCGACGCATACTGCGGAAAATTCTCCGTGACGGATGTTTTCACACAGTACGGCGTTCCTTTTACCGTAATGAAGCCGCACGTAGTGCATCCGCTCAGCCCGAAATTCGCCGAAAATCTCAGGGATTTTGCGGCGGTCTGCCGCGTTGTGGGCGGGATGAAGCGCTTTAATCTGGGATGCATCGGTGCCCGCACCACCGCTTTCAAGACCGTGCGCTTTGACGAAATCGCCATGCAAAAGCACGGCATCAATGTCGAGAGCTTTGACCTTTCGGAGGTCTTTGACAAGATTGCTGCGAAAAAAGACGACGACCCCGTCGTGGCGGCGAAGATTGAGAGGCTGAAGAATTATACCGATTTTTCCGGCGTCCCCGCAGACAAGATGCTTAATCTCGGAAAACTGGCCGTGGTTATTGACGAATATATCGAGGAATATCATTTGGATGCGCTGGCGCTGCGTTGCTGGAACGAGATGGAAAGTCATCTGCGCGTCTGCCCCTGCGTGCTGCTCAGCGAGCTGAACGACCGCGGCATCACGGCCTCCTGCGAGATAGATATGTGCTCCGCCATCAGCATGCGGGCTATGAGCCTCGCGTCCGAGGAGCCTTCGGCGGTGCTTGACTGGAACAATAATTACGGCGATGACGAGGACAAGGTAATTCTTTTCCACTGCGGACCCGTCGCGCAGACGCTGATGACCTGCAAGGGTACGGTCACCAACCACAAAATGTTTGACAAGACCGATCCCGGCTCGGGCTGGGGCTGCAACGAAGGCCGCATAAAGCCCATGGACATTACCATTTCAAACTGCCAGACGAAGGACGGAAAGATAGTGATTTACGCTTCGGAAGCGAAATTCACCGACGATGTGATAGAGGACGGATTCTTTGGATGCGGCGGCGTCGCGCAGATAGACGGTCTGCAGGACAAGCTGATAAAGCTGGCCCGCGGCGGATTCAAGCATCATACCGCCATCACAGAGGGACATTACAAAGAGGTTCTGAGGGAGGCGTTTACCAATTATCTGCACTATGACTGGGTGGAGATTGACTGATGAAGATTGGCGGACTGGACGTCGGCACCACCGGCTGCAAACTGACGGTGTTCGATGAAAAAGGGAACGAGCTGGGAAAATCGTACAGGGCGTACCCTGTGCGCAGGGCTCTTGGCGGTCACGAGATTGACGCGCAGGCGCTGATAGACAGCGTTTTCGAGGTGGTGGCGGAGGTTGCTGCGGCGCACCCGGACCTGGGCGGCATCGGAGTGACGAGCTTCGGCGAGTCGTTCGTTCTGGTGGATAAGGACGGCAGACCACTGCGCCCCGTTATGCTTTATTCCGACCCGAGAGGCGCGGAGGAATGCCGCACGCTTTCGGAAAAACTCGGCGAGGATGAAATCATCCGAATTACGGGCCTCCGCCCGCACGAGATGTACAGCATTTCAAAGCTGATGTGGATCAGAAAGCATGAGCCGGAGGTTTATGCCGCCGCGGACCGTGCACTGTTGATAGAAGACTACGTAGTGTGGAGTCTGACCGGCGCAGCGCAGATAGATTATTCCCTCGCATCCAGGACGATGGCCTTTGATATCGGAGGGCTATGCTGGAGTGAAAAGATTTTTGAGGCGGCGGGAATCGACGCTTCTCTGATGAGCAGGCCCGTCCCCACCGGCACTGTAGCGGGCGGTCTGACAGAAGAAGCCGCGCGACGCACCGGATTTTCACGCGAGCTGCGTGTGGTTTCCGTCAGCCATGACCAGATCAGCTCGGCAGTCGGAGCGGGAGCTTTTGACGGCAGCGTGGCCGTGGACGGCTCGGGCACGGTGGAATGCCTGACTCCCATTTATGACAGCTTTCCGGACACGGCGGTTATGGCGAAGGGATACTTTTCCGCGGTTCCGTACGTGGTGCCGGGCAAATATGTGGCCTACGCTTTTTCATACACCGGCGGAGCGCTGCTCCAGTGGTGCGTGGACAAATTTGCTTCGGCGGAAAAGGCCCTGGCCGTAGCAGAGGGAATCTCCGTAAATGAATATCTGGAGCGGGCTTACGGCTCGGACGAACCGACCGGGCTGATGGTGCTGCCTCATTTTGCCGGAGCAGCCACGCCCTATATGGACAACGGCTCCCGCGGGGCTATTATAGGACTTGATATGGAGACTGACGCAGTCAGGCTCTACCGCGCCTGCATGGAGGGCGTCGCTTATGAGCTGCGGCTTAATTACGACGCGCTGGCAGGCTCCGGAATATGCTTTGACCGGGTCAACGCCACAGGCGGCGGCGCAAGATCGGCAGTCTGGATGCAGATGAAGGCGGATATTCTGAATATGCCTGTCACGGCGCTCGACACGCCGGACGCGGGAACGGTGGGCAGCGCGATGATTACCGGCGCGGCCATCGGCGTTTTCGCAGGTCTTAAAGAGGCGGCGGACGTGATGGTGCACGAGCGCGAAACCTACTATCCGCGCCCCGAAATGCACGAAAAATACAAAAAAATATATCGGCGCTACCGTAGGGTTTACGACGCGGTCAGGCCGCTGGTTGAGGAGGAGAAATGTTAGTAAATCTTGTCGAAATATTAAATGACGCAACGAAAAACGGCCGCGCGGTCGGCGCTTTTAATACGCCTAATCTGGAGTGCATAAACGCCGTGCTGGATGCGGCAGAGGAGCTGAACGTGCCTGTGATTATTTCGCACGCCGAGCTTCACGAAGAGGTTTCGCCCCTCGCCAAAATCGGCCCCGTTATGGTGGAGGCGGCCACGCGCGCGAAGGTTCCCGTCTGCGTTCATCTGGATCACTGCGAACACCTCAATTATATGGAAGAAGCACTCGGACTCGGGTTCACCGGAGTCATGTTCGACGGCAGCCTGCTGCCTTATTCCGACAACCTCGACTTTACCCGCGCCGCCGTAAAGCTCGCCGGGCAGTACGGCGCCGGCGTAGAGGCGGAGCTCGGCTCGCTGGCCTCCCGTGAAGGCGGCGGAGATGCGGGATCGGGTCCCGTTTATACCGACCCCGAACAGGCGCGCACCTTTTGCGCCGAAACAGGCATTGACGCGCTCGCGCCCAGCTTTGGCACTGCACACGGCATTTACAAGAGCAAACCCGTGCTGGATCTGGACAGAGTAAAGACTATATCCGAGCTCACCGGGCTTCCGCTGGTCATGCACGGCGGCAGCGGCGTCAGTCCCGAAGACTACCGCCGCGGAATCGCCAACGGCCTTCGCAAAATCAACTACTACAGCTACATGTCAAAGGCCGGCACCCAGGCGGTAAAGGACACCCTTGCCGCCGGCGACGTCACCTTCTTCCACGACCTTGCCCTCGCCGCCGAACGCGCCATGCGCGAAGACGCCAAAAAGGCTATGAAGGTTTTCGCCGGGATGTGACCGGGTTAAACCACATAATATTTTTCAAAAGCCCGCAGAGCAATCCGCCCTGCGGGCTATTACTATTTCGCTGTAGCGCTTAGCACAAATTCTATTTATTACTATTCTGTACTAAACTTCGCCACACATCTTGCCTGAAATGTTTAGCACAGAAGAGGGTTTTCAGCATTTTATACTAAACTCCGTCACGCATTTTGTTTAAAATGTTTAGCACAGAAGAGGGTTTTCAGCATTTTATACTAAACTCTGCCAGGCATTTTGTTTAAAATGTTTAGCACAGGGGAGTGTTTTCGGCATTTTATACTAAACTCCGTCACGCATTTTGTTTAAAATGTTTAGCACAGGGGAGTGTTTTCGGCATTTTATACTAAACTTCGTCATGCATCTTATCTTAAATGTTTAGCACAGATGAACGTTTTCTGCCTCCCGTGCTAATTTCTGTTTTGTTATTCATCTGTTAAAATAGCGGCTTTCATCTATTTAACAGATGAAAAACTCCTATCGTGTCTGTTAAAATAGAAGCTCGTGTATATTTAACAGATTGAAACTTTATTTCTGTCTAGTCGCTTTCTCATTCGAGCGGCGGGAATTTCTTGTTGTCATCAAAAGACTAAAACAGGAAAGAAAAGATTTGGAAAGGATATTGAGATAGCGGATAATTGAACACTTCATCTTGTTTCAGAAAAAAGCGGATTATCACTGCCTGATAATATCAAATAACTATTTGGAAATAATGAAATTTCAAAAAACCACCGCCGTCCCGGGTCGGACAGCGGCGGTTTTTGGTTTATAGTTTATTTCAAATTCAATCTCTAAAGTCGAATAGCGATGCGGGGCGGATTTTCAGGGCGCCGCATATATCAAAGACGACATCCAACGATACGGCGCACTGCGCGGTTTCTATCCGGCTCATGTGAGTACGGCTGACATTGATTTTGTCTGCGAGCTCCATCTGCGACAGCCCGTTCTTCTTCCTGTAATAAGCAATATTCAGCCCCAAATCGATATATTGCTTCCGGAATTCAGAGTTCATTCGGACACCTCAACACGCTCACACCAGCCGCGCAGAAACTGCGCGAAACCCGATAATCATAACTTCAAATCAGTTATATTCTACTTTAAATAACACAAAACATAAACAACGCTATATATGGAACATATAACTTGACAAGTTGCAAGAGCGGGTGATATATTGGTAACTATTAAAATCTATCATAAAAAGGAGAGAAGATGAAAACAAAAAGACTTTACTCATGGTTACTGATTCTATCATTACTGATAGGGTCTTTGGCAGCGTTTCCTGTGGGAGTTTTTGCAGATGAATTAGGTGCTTCGGAAACAGAAGCCGCAGAGCATCAGAAAACATCTGAAAACGAGGAAAGAATTGTTGAATTACAACAAGATAACTTTAACGATTCGATTGACGATTATGACGATGGCGATTTTGAAGAAGCTATTGCCATCAACATCACCAGATACCCTGATTCATTGTCGTTTTATTATGGCGATACAAGAACAGCATACTGGGATAAAGATTTAGAAGAATACTATTTATATACGGACTCGTTTAATTTGAACGGACTTGAATTTGAATTAATATTTACTGATTATTCTTATAAATTAATTTTCGATGATGGTTACTTTTATGACGAAGACGGTATGCCGGCAGGTGAATACTACGAAATCCACGAATACAACGCAGAGATGGATGCGTGGTATTATGCCGATTTTGTAGACGGATCTGTCGGCAAACATACTGTAAAGTTCTGGTATGAAGGAGCTATGGCTGAACTGGAGTATGAAGTACTTGAAAATCCCGTAAGGTCAATGAGCATTGTTAAACTTCCGGATAAAACGGATTATTCCTTTGGCTTTGTTCCGCTTTTTGATGGAATGAAGATAAAAATAGAATACAAGAATGGAAGCAGTAAGGAAGTTACTATAGACAGCGACATTATTGATTTTGACGATTTCGAATATTTCGGGCTGTTTGAAATTGACGGGATGCAGGCTTATATTGATGGTCCTTTTGACGGAGGGTGTTATTCGATTGATCTTTTTGGTCAAGAGGTGATAGTTGATGGTTTCACATACAATAATGATATTGATAGTCTATACATGAAAAAAAACTATGAATGGAAAGGCAAATTTGAAATAACTGTTTTTAAAAAAGACTTTTCCAGTAAAAAGTATAGCGTCAATAATTTTATTGCTACCGATGGCTTTGGTGGTTACTATACTGGTTTATACAAAACAGAAGACGGTATGATACCTGTGTCTGTAACTTCATGGTGGGGCGAAGAGGATGAGACCCCGTCAAGCTACAGGATTTTAAACCGCGATTTTTATGATGACGGCTTTGGTACTTTTTATCAGGATTCGTTTTATTCGGATGAAGGGTTTGAATACAGTTTTTATTGGTCTGATAATGGTTACGGTAACGATGTAGAGATTACGAGTTATGCCGGAGATTATTTAGGCTTGTACAATAGTGATGATACTTTTGTCATTCCGGGAGAAATAGATGGTTACACAGTCACGAAAATAGGATACGGCGCCTTTGAAGGCTATTCTAATCCGGAATTTATTATTCCGAATACTGTTGAATATATTGGAGGAAATGCTTTTTCCGAATGCGTCTGTATGACAAGCATTACAATACCTGAAAGCGTAACTCAAATCAAACATGATGCTTTTCAAGACTGTCGAAACCTTGAGAGTATCTATGTTTCGGATAGTTTATACAATATAGATGGAAATCCTTTTTATGGTACTTCTTGGTTTGAAAATCAGCCCGACGGCGTGGTTTATATCGGAAAAGTTGCACTTGGAATCAGAGGTTATTATCCTTCAGTTATCAATGTAAAAGCAGGAACAAAAGCGATAGCATCCAGCGCATTTGCTGAGTATGATATTGAGACTATTACTATTTCGGACAGTGTGGAATATGTTGGAACCCTTGCTTTTTGGGATTGCGATAATTTAAAAAAGATATATTTCAAGGGTGATGCTCCTGAGTTTTCTACTGATGAATGGGGCGACGGCGACCAGTTTTCTGGCGTCACTGCTACCGCTTATTATCCAAAGGGAAACGCAACTTGGACAGAAGAAGTTCGCCAGGATTACGGTGGAGAAATTACCTGGGTTGCTGAAGGAAGTGACAAGACTGACATCGTGAAATTCTCCGACGGCAAGTGGTACTACACTGTCGACGGAAAGAAAGACCTAACATTCACCGGCTTTGCAAGCAATGCCAATGGCCGCTTCCGCATTGAAAAAGGAGTCGTTAACTTCAAATATACCGATGTAGTCAAAGACGAAGATGAGTGGCGCTATTACAGCGGCGGAAAGTGGCAGAAGGGAACCACATCTGTTGAGAAGCGCTCCAACGGTACCTGGTGGTACGTAAAGAACGGTGTTGTACAGTTTGGCACCACCGGCCTTGTAAAGCGTACGGAAAACAATACCTGGTGGTACGTCAAGGGCGGGCAGGTTCAGTTCAATTTCACCGGCTTTGCCGACAACGGCGGAAGATACCGCGTTGAAAAGGGACAGGTTAATTTCAAATACACAGACGTTGTCAAAGACGGAAGCGAGTGGCGCTACTATAGCGGCGGCAAATGGCAGACCGGAGTCACCTCTGTCGAGAAGCGCTCTAACGGTACCTGGTGGTACGTGAAGAAAGGCGTTGTACAATTCGGCGTCACAGATGTAGTCAAGCGCACCGAGAATAACACCTGGTGGTATGTCAAAGGCGGTCAGGTTCAGACCAAACTCACAAGCGTAGTCAAGAAATCCGACGGATCGTGGTGGTACGTTAAAAACGGACAGGTTCAGACCGGC
>JAFTAU010000063.1 GCA_017455435.1 Lachnospiraceae bacterium
CTATGGTCTGCCATCACATTTTGAAATGATGGAATATTGCCGTTTGCCAAAGATGCGAGGAGTGCGTCCGGCAGAGATCCAGCCTTTTGCATTTGCTGTAGAGCCACCATATGAAAGGACTCTAAAGAAAGACGCAAAAAGCTTAAGCTATCGACAAAATTCGACTTTCCACTTCCGTTTTCACCATAAACTGCAACAAACTTTTTATATGACTTTTTTCCTTTTCGAAAATCGAATTTGGTGTCCCTAAAAGATTTGAAATTCTTTAACTCAACATAAGTAATCATCCGTACCTCCTCACCAGAATAATTGCGAGCGTCTTTATAATATCACGATTATCTCCGTCTGTCAATAAACATGCTCAAACTAAACATAAAATATGTCAAATTTGAGCATGTTGTCGAGATCGCGCGGCGCGGCGCAAATTTGCTATTGCTTAGCTAGGCTGCTGTCCACGGCTACGAGGCTTCCTACAAAGTCTGCGGGATGCTGTACGACCGGATCTTTAAGGATATCCGCCTGGCAGACCTCCAGCACGTAGTAGACACCTGCGGAAAGAACTACCCCACGCTGAAGAAGCTGAAGGGCCTGTTCAACCAGCTATACGAGTACGCTATTAAAAATGACATCTGCAACAAGGATTACTCCGAGTATGTGGATATCCAGAGGTACAAGGACAGAAATCCCGACAAGCGTGATCACAACAAGTTCACCAGGGAAGAGGTTGACAGGCTGTGGGAGTTCAAAGACCAGACCTATTATCAGATCGTCCTGATGCTGATCTATAACGGATGCCGGATATCGGAGTTTTTGGACCTAAAGAAAGAGAACATCAATCTGGAGGAACAGTACTTCGATGTGATTTCCAGTAAAACAGAGAACGGGATCCGAAGGGTACCGATTGCAGACAAGGTGCTGCCGATGTATAAGGCCTGATACGAGAGTTCTGATTGCGAGTATCTGCTGCATACACCGGACCATAAGCACTTTGCCTACCGGAACTACCTTGACAGTTACTGAACACCACTTATGGAGAGCCTTGGCTTTGATCACATGCCGCATGACACTAGACATACCTGCATTTCGATGCTGGCAGAAGCTCATGTTGATCCGGTTATGATTAAGAAGATCGTAGGGCACTCCGGCGCGATGACACTGACAGAACGGGTATATATCCATCTGGATGTGAAAACGCTGCTGGAAGCCATCAACAAAATCTGAGCCAATAAACGCGGAAGATAATAAAGCAGGAGATGCTACCCCCTGTGGGAAACATCTCCTGTAATCCGCCTAAAATCCGCATGGCGAATTTTGCTGCCTGTATGCCCCTTGCGCGCTGCTTGCGATAGAAATCGTATAACGCCGCAGGGCGGCTCAGGGCACGAAAAAGGACGCTTTTTCGTAGAAAAGCGTCCTGAAACGTCCAAAAACTTGTTGAAACGGAGTCCTTTTTTATCTCTTCGCAAACTCCGATTAACGCTTGCTGAACTGCGGAGCACGTCTCGCTGCTTTGAGGCCATATTTCTTGCGCTCTTTCATGCGAGGGTCACGGGTGAGGTAGCCTTCTTTTTTGAGGACTGCGCGAAGCTCGGGATCCATGCTCGCAAGAGCTCTGGAAAGTCCGTGACGGATGGCGCCTGCCTGTCCGGTAAAGCCGCCGCCGTGCACATTGACCTTTACGTCATATTTGCCGTCAAGTCCGGTAAGAGCCAGAGGCTGACGAACGATGACCTTCAGGGTCTCGAGACCAAAATACTCATCGATGTCTCTCTTATTAATGGTGATGTTGCCTTTGCCCGGCGTCACATATACGCGCGCAATACTCTTTTTTCTTCTGCCGGTTCCGTAATTCTTGTCTGCCATAATCTATCCCTCCCGATCAGAATGTGAGTGTCTCGGGCTTCTGAGCCTGCTGCTCATGCTCCGGACCTGCATATACATGAAGCTTTGAGTAAATCTGATTGCCGAGCGCTCCCTTGGGAAGCATGCCCTTTACGGCCAGCTCGACAACTCTCTCGGGCTTCTTTGCAAGCATCTCACGAAGGGTGGTTTCCTTCATGCCGCCTACATACTCTGAATGACGATAATAAATCTTTTGGTCTAATTTCTTTCCGCTAACCTGAACCTTTGCGGCGTTTACGACGATGACATAATCGCCGGTGTCAACGTGGGGTGTGAAGACGGGCTTGTTTTTGCCTCTGAGGATCTTTGCCACTTCTGAGGCAAGGCGTCCGAGAGTCTGTCCCTCTGCGTCGACCACGTACCATTTGCGCTCGATGGTCTCAGGATTTGCCATAAAACTCTTCATGGTTTTTCTCCTATGTAAATTGAATGATTTTTATCTTACTCAGCCAAAAAGCCGGTGCCTTCCGGGGCATTGGGCGGCATCAGACCTTAAAGCCATAGCCCGAATATTTTACAATCATTGATTACTGCTTGTCAAGGATTTTTAAAAGATAATCAGCAAATTATTCGTAAAAAAAAGCGAGAAGGTCAAAGCAAATCATTTTGCGGCGCGAACGACCACGGACACGCCGTCGGGAATAGCGGTAACGCTGGCGGGTTTTCCAATAATCTGTCTTGCTATGTTCATAGCCTCGTCCGGAGAATGCGCGGGAATCATATGCATTGCTTTGATTGCCTCATCCGGCAAATGCGAAACATAAATGACGGTGGCTTTCATCAGAATGCGCAGGAGTATCTGAACCTCCCACTGATCCGGCACCGTCTCCTCCCTGCTCCGGGAGCGGAATGTACTCATAGTCTTTTTGATGTCCGGCTCCTCTGTCAGCAGACGATAAAAACTCTCGCCGCCGAAGCCGTCGTCCGAAGCAGCCAGCATAATAATAACGCCGCCCTCGCGCACGGTGGCCTCCGCCGCCGTCATGCCCTTTACAGCCTGATATACGTTCTGATCCAGCGGGTAACCGCCGTTTGTGGAAATAGCTATATCCGATATGACAGGTTCTACGGCGCAGAGCCCCGAAATAAAATCCGTGCCCTTTTTGTGCGCCTGTACGGTGTCGCCCGCCGCGGCGAAGATGGGCTCTTTTTGGGAATTGAGAACCACGTTTACGATGAATTTCAGACCGGCGGCCTCCGCCGCCCACAGCATATCCCTGTGAATGGGATTGCCCTCCAGGATGCCGGTTCTGGCGTACTCGCTGTCAATAAACTCTGAACAGTGATTGGCCATGACCGTTTCTCTGGCGCAGATACCGGGCAGAACGCTCTTTCTGCCGCCGGAATAGCCCGCGAAAAAGTGAGGCTCAATAAATCCCTCCGCCACGAGCAGATCCGCCTGCGCGGCAAGTTTGTTTATCCTGCAGCGTCCGCCCGAGGGAAGAGTTCCGATATCAACGAGATTTGCCTCGTCTTCGCAGTCGTGAATCGCGATTTTTTCGCTGCAGACGATGTCTTCGCCGAATTTTGACACCAGCTCGTCACGGGTGGTACCGCGGTGGCAGCCCGTAGCGATAAGGATGGTAATGTCGGCGCCTGGATTTCCGCGGCGTATCTCGGCCAGCATCTCAGGCATAATAACCTTGCTGGGCACGGGGCGCGTGTGATCGCTGGCAATAATGACAATATTGTTCTTGCCTTTTGACAGCTCGCAAAGGCGCTCGCTGCCGATAGGGCTCTCAAGTGCCTCACGGACCAGCTCTCTGCCGGTTTTGTCAGGGACGTATTCCTCTATTGAAGACGTCAGTACGGCCGCGAGCTCACCCGGCTTAAAGGTGCAGGGCACGGCTTCTCTGCCGTATAAAAACTTTACCTGAGCAGTCTCTTTGTTCATCAAACTGTTTCCTTTTCACTCTTTTTGTAAACCTCGAGCTGATAAGAGGTGACCTCCGTGGCACCGGGCGCGAGGCTGTGAATGCCCTCCCGGTCAAACATCGTGGGGCCGTGAGAAGAAATGCTGAGGTTCGGCTCTATGCAGACCAGCTCCGCTTCGGGCTTTGGTGAGGCCCAGTTTGCGATAAAGGGAAGCTCCCGCCTGTAGGTGCGCACCACGTAGTCACATGTGGCGCCGGTGTACTCGACCCAGTCCGACTGCGGATTACGCACGCTGCGGGTGCCGTTTTCGTAAAAGCTGTGATAAATGGGGCGCACACGCTCTGCGCAAAGGAACGGCGCCGTCCAGCCAAACGGGCTGAAAGACGTGAGCTCCTCCTCCTTTTCAAATCTGAGATAATAGGAGCCGGGCTCCTCTCCATCAATGAGCGGCCAGCGGTACGCGGTATGATTTCCGACGGAATAAGGCATAACCTCGTCCGAGCGGTTTGTAACCTCAAAAGTGACGTCCAGCATCTGACCTGTAAGGCGGTATTTTACCGTCAGTTCAAAGTCAAAAGGATAGACCTTTCTGGTTTCGTCATTGGCGAGCAGCCTGCCCGTGATCTCGTTTTCGGCGGTTTTTGAAAGCTCGAAATGACCGTCCTGGGCAAATCCGTTGAGCTTTAGCTCGTATTTCCTGCCGTCGTGCATATAATAACCGTCCATAAAGCGGCCGGTGATGGGAAAAAGAATGGGCGAAACTCTGCCGAAATATGCGGGATCCGCCTTCCAGAGATATTCAAAACCGTCAAGACTAAGGCTGGTAAGCTCTCCGCCGAAGTCGCTGACGGTAACAGAAACACGCTCGTTTTTTATTGTCAATTCCATACAAACTCTCCTTGCTAACCTACGAGTAGAGTATAGGCATTTTGAAATATTTTTGTCAATACGAAAAAGCGGTCCGAACCAAAGGAAACGCCGCATTTTTCCAAGAAAAAAGACAGGTGACGGAGGAGCACATTCTCCCCCGTTTCCTGTCTTTTCAGTCTATAAGACTTACCGCGGCGCAGCGCTGTACGCCAGCGCCGAATCGCAGCATTTAATCATAGCTGAAAGCAGCCCGGCAAGTCCGTCTACAGTTGATTCGCTCATGGAATACGCGTAGGACTCCACGCTGTAGGAGACCATATCACTGACGGGTGCGCCGCTCTTGTAAATGACGAACAGGAAGCGGTCTTTGAACTCGTGCAGCATAACGCCCGGTACGGACACGGTATAGTAGTATCCGTTTTTGACAAAGCTGCTCCCCGGTATCTCAGTCATGGCACCGTTTTCTTTGATAATGCGCAGCTTCAGACCTGAGATGTTTTCGTCAGTAGAGAATTTCAGTACGAAATCCACTTTGTTTTTCAGGGTCAATGACGCACTCCGCCACACTACGGCAGGGCCGGACACTGTCGAATAAGCGGCGTTTTTTACAGTACTGTAGGCAGGAGCAGCCTGCGTGGCCCATGACTGTTGACGCGCGGTCATCTCCACGTTTACGAGGCTCTCAGTCTTGTAGTCCGAGAAGGTCTGCACGGCAGCGCCGTAATTAAGAAGATCTGCCGCCAGCGTCCTGATTGTGCCTGCTGCCGCCGAATCGTCGCGCTCGGGAGCAAATTCATCGAGCAGGTCGTAGAGGTACTCTTCTACGCTATATGAAAGCTCGTAAGAAATCGTCCTGCCGCTGTGCGCCGCACTGAGTACAGCCGTTATTTCGTCTCCCATTTCCTGGGGGCAGACGCCGGCAAACTCAAATACATAGGCGGAACCGGTGTCGGTATAGGATGTGACAGTTTCGGTTTCGCCATTAAACGTAAACGCCATCGATGGACTGCTGTAGCCTTTTTCAGTGAACAAGGTCTTGTCTACATAATAATTCATCGACAAGCTGTCGGATATCTGCACGGAGGCGGAGGTTATGGACAATCCGTTTCTGAATGAAACGATTTCGTGCCTGTCAGCCATCTTTTCCGCCGCGATAAATACTGTCGTTTCCGCGCCGGACGAGAGAGCATTATCAGATGTGTACGCCGTGCTGCTCTGCAGATAAGTCGGAAGCGACACTGTCACGTCAAGGGCGCCGCTGACCGTATCAATAGCGGCTGCGCCGGCATTGTCTCCGATAATAATCGCCAGATTTCCTCTGTCGGTGACGCTCACGTCAGAAGAGGTATAAATGCCCGCGCCCACAGCCTTTGAGCCCGCAGCGACTCTCGCCCAGCTCAGGCAGTTTAAAGTAACGGTCTGGTTCACATCAGTGCCGCCGAACCATTTGCCGGGGTCGGTCGGCTCACCAAAGAAATCATCCTCTTCAAAATCAAACCCGTCGCCATAGCTTCTGATGGCGGTGCTTCTGGCGCCCGATATCAGCGTGAGCAGCGATTCAGAGACCGCCGCGCCCTTTGACGGAGCCTGAGCGGTTCCGGCATTTGCATAAAGCCGGCAGCCGGTAACGGTAACGTCATGATAGCACGCGCAAATTGAAGCATCACCGTCCGTCACAAAATCAACGTCCGTAAAAACGGTGTCGTCTCCGAGCATAATACCGTCAGTTATGTACAGGCAGGCGTCCGCGCTCTGTCTGTAGTCGACGCCACGGTAAACAGAGGTAAACGTCACTTCCCCGTAGGTTTCGGCAAGCATGCCGGCATCCCCGGTCAGAACCGAAGGCGCGCATATAATCAGCAATCCGCCGTCGCGATATCTTGCCAGTATTTCCAGTCCCCTGGCAACGGTAGAAACAGCCGTGTTGTCTGTCAGACCGTCACCCGCATCGCTGCCGTCCGCCGCATTGACAAATACGGCAGTCTCCGGAGATTCTATCGAGTCAAATCCGCTCGCCTTTGAATATAAGGAAACCCGGACTGTGCTTACGGTATAGACCTTTGTAAGATTGGCGGGGTGCCCGTCGCGATCGCCAATGGCAACACCGGTCTCGTCAACGTAAATCGGCTCGATCATGGCGTATCTTCCGCCTTCCGCATACTTCTGGAGGTAGGCGTGATACGCTACCCAGTAATCATCTCCCACTTTCAGATAAGAACCGTGTCCGCAGCCGTTTATGTCATTTTTGGTATATCCGGTATCGCGCTGCAGTATGGGGCGCTCTGTCATTTTCTGCCAGCTCGCCGCATTCAGCGGGTCGGATATGTTGGTCAGCTTCAGGTAGCCCAGTGCGTACCACTGAGTCCAGTATCCGCTGCCGGTGTACATCAGATAAATCTGCTGCTGGCCGTTTGAATCGGTATAATAAACCGGCGAGGCGCCCTCAACTACCTTGGGGAACCACTTCATTGTTCCGTTTTCGTGTTCCGAATAGCCATAGCCCATCTCTTCCCAATGATAATCAGATTTGCAGATGGATACGGGGATGCCTCTGTAGGTCCAGGGATTGTCCATAGCGGTGATCATAATCTCCTGGTGGAACTCCTCAGTATCGCGCCCTATTTCGGTGACGTAGGTCATATACGGCACGCCGTCAACCATCATCTTTGAGGATCCGGCCACGAATATGCCGTTGTTAAAATCGGGATAGTCCGGGTTGGTGACCTTTCTGGGCGCCGCCGCTCCCGTCACGGGGTCTCCCCACGCGCCAAAGAGATTGTCGTCCGGGTCAAGGCATTTGAGCACATACTGGCGCTGGCGCTCAGACATAGTGTCGCCGCCCTCCGAATCGGGCGTGTAGGAAATAAAGCAGTACCAGCCCTCGGCCTCGGCGCCAACCTCAGCAGCGGAGAAATAGTGTATCTCCGGCGACCAGAGGTTGTTTCCGTCAGTCAGCGTGAATACGTACTGTCCGGTGGCGTTCTTTAACTCCGCCAGGCTGGTGCCTTTGTAAAGAACCAGATTCTTTGACGCGGTTTTTACCATGTAGTACATCCCGTCTTTCATAAACAGGAACGGGTCTGCGCCGGAAAAGATCGGATTGGTAAAGGTCTGCGTCCGTGCAGAAGGGATGGCCGAAAGCAGTGACGACGAGGCAAAAAGCTCCGAGGTCATAGTGCCCCTGCAAATGGCCGGTCCCAGAAGATCGGTGAGATATGCAAAATCTCCGCCCTGCACAGTAAGCCTGTAAGTACCGGAAAGTGTATTGGTGGTGTTGTTTGTAGGAGCGATAACACCGTGGAATTCACCGCCGGTAATGACTATATCCACGTCATAATCGGCAGTATAGCCGTTCGTTATGTTCTCGTCTTCTCCGTAGATCAGGTAGATACCCTTCATAAAGGTTCCACCGGAAATCCCGGCTCTGACGCGGGCTCCTGTCATGTTGCCTCTGGAACCAAGCGCCACATAACCGTAGAAGGTTCCGCCGGAAATATCGGTGTTGAACACCGAGCCGCCGGTGGATGTGATGTTGTATGAATTGGGATTGGCGGAGGAGCCGGCGCGAAGCTTGTTCCATTTGCCGCTCTTTATCGTGATGCTGGTGGATTTGTTGGTGAGGCCGGTGGTCGTGGTTCCCACAATAGTAGGGTAAGTCGTGGAATTTTCGCCCAGCACACAGGTTACATTTTCACCAACCGTAAAAGATTTCAGCTGGCATTTGAACCAGTAATCGCCCTCCGTCTGAACGGTAATGTCGTCAATCTCCAGATCACCGCCCAGAACAATATGGCTCGCCAGAATAAGCTTCGCGCCTCCGGTCGCCGTAATCTTGAGCGCCGAGGTAAACTTTACGCCGTAAGTAGCATTGTCAAGTCTGGTGTTGCTGCCCTCATCCGCTACGGTGGTATAATCGCCCGTCAATAGAACGTGCGCACTCCCCGAAAGGCCGGACAAAAGGGTCTTCAGGCTGCCGGCGGGGGCGTCGGGGCTCAGCCCGTCACCCGTACCTCCGTCCTGCAAATAAACAGTATTTGCATAGACGGTTTCAGCATCGGCATTGACAGGCATGCTGACGACACTCATCAGCATGACCAGTGCCATAACACATAAAAGCAAACGATTTTTTTTGATAGGCTTCATTCTTTTTTACCTGACAATCATTTATTATCTGGTGTAATTTTCGGCTGCAAGGCCGTAATTGTAGATAGCCGTCACAAGAGAGGTGTTGGTTCCGCTCTCATACATCCTCGCGCAATATGTATTTACGCTGTAGGTGACGGTCTGCAGAAGGGTCTCTCCGCTGTAAAGCTTCGCGGTATAGACGGTATCATAGCCCGCGGGGGTAATGCGGTTCATCATTGCTCTGTAGGTGTTTCCCTCCACAAGGGTGATGGGCTTTTCGTAATCATTGACCGTCAGTCTCAGATCCTCGACGCCCTGAGGAGCATAAATCTTGAAGTACACGCCAATCTTTTCCTTGGCGTTGAGGCCGGCGCTTCTGATGCAGCCGAGAGCCGCGTTAAATCCCTCTTCCTCGACAGAAATGACCGTTCCGGGTTCAACAGTGGGGATTGCATCTCCTACCAGAGCGCCCGCCCACGCACATGAGCTGATGGCAAGGTCGGACGTGTTGTAGCCGATGTATTTTTGTACTTCGGAGCCGTAATTGAGCATGTTGGCCATGAATGCGCCGAGCTTGGCCTGATCGGGATAAATCTCTCTGACGATGTTGCAGTATGCGGCTATGCTGATGCCGGAAGGAATGGTGTCGATAGTGTATTCGGACTCGTTTTTGATTCCTATCAGGGTGCCTTTTATGTCGTCGCCCATGCACTGCGCCAGAATGTCTTCAAAGGCAAATACCAGCTTTTCACCGGCCTCGGTACCCGTCAGATCCTGAGGCTCTTCCGTCCCGAGCTGCGCTCTGAAAATGATGTTGTCATAAGCCGCGGCGGTAATCTCCGGAGTTATCTCGGCGTAAAATCTGGCGGTGAGAGTATTGCCCACCTCGACACCCATTGTAATATCGCTGTTCTGAGAAGCCACTCCGGCATCTCTGATAATCGGTGCGATAGAGATATTCTGGTAAAGGTTCAGAATACGCACATAATATCTGCCGTATCCGTCGCTGGGAACGGCATAGGAAATAGCAATTTTTCCGAATCCGCGCTCATAAGCGCCGGTGAACGCCAGATCATCGGTAATGTCGCCGATGAAAGCGGTACCGTCAAACAGATAAGTAATCCTGTAACCGTTGGCAGCCGTAATGGCAATACCTTCCATCACGGAGTCGCGGGGACCGATGACAAAACGGACAGAACCGTCGTTATGTCCCAGTAGCTCGGCGGACGGAATAGTAACCGTGTATCCGTTCTTTACGGTACCGGCTGTCGAAACGTCCATATTAAACGCGCTTACCGCATTGTCCGGATCCACCAGAGCAGCCGTCACGGTTTCGGCCAGTTCAGCGTATTTAACGTTAATCGTAATGTCGCGAGTGATGCGGTAGAAGCGGAAATTATAGTATCCTGAGCTGCTGCTGTGAGCGTACTTAATAAGCGTTGTGGATTCGGCTTTGGATGCCTGTATGCCTCCTGTGCTGAGAAGGTATCTCTCGATGGAACCGCTGGCCGGATCTGTCACCAGCTCATTGCCGAGCGTGAATGTTTTGTCTCCGTAGGTAATAACCATCGAAGTGATGGTCATGTTTGTATCTGTGTAAACACCGATGGCCACGCCGGTTGCGTCGTCCTGGTAGCCGCCCGGTACAGAAAGCTTCGGATTGGTTTTGTCAATGCCGCCGCCGGTTACGCTCACCCATTCACTGGACGCTATGGTTCTGACACCGGAGAAGTGAACGGTGTGCGCTTCATCAGTCTGATTAAGGGTAACGCTGATATTTTGATTGACGACATACAGACGAAGGAAAATGACGCCGTTTCCGTCAGTATAAGCGTACTTCATCAAATCATTCTGGCTCGCAGTCGCGGAGGTGGTTCCGTCAGCCGCGATATACAAACCGCTGTTGTATGCTTCGCTGCCTGTCAGAGTAACGGTAGTTCCGCCAAAAGCGATTTCGACCGAGGCGATGTTTCCGAGATTAAGGTCAAAATTTGCCTGAACCTGCGCGCCCGCGGCATTACTGTATCCAGTTGTAAGAAGAGTATTGTTTTCGGCATCAATGAAACCGCCCGCGTCAGTCCAGTTTGCGGAAGTTACGCGGGTAAAGCCGTTGAATGACACTTCATAGGCAAGCGTAAAGCCCGCGTAGAAGGTGGTGTCGGCATCCATGGCAAACGGGAACACGGCCGGCGTGGCAAGAGTCACGTCGGTATACCATCCGGTGAAAATATAGTGATCCATTTCGGGATTCGCCGCGGGAGCCGCAATAGTGGTTCCGCCGGGTATGTCCGTGACGGTGTCAAAGACCTCTCCCTGCGACATGAATGTGGCGGTGTATGTTTCATTGGTGTAAGAATAATCAACGGTGATATCCGAGCTGACTTTGTGGAAGGTATATGTGCCGTTGTCATATTTAAGTATGTCGCTTCCGGACGTAGGGCTTTCAACAAATTCGCAGCTGCTGTTGAGATACTTCGTCGCGGAAGTGTCGCTGAGAACGGCAGTATTCCCACCGACATTGAAGACGATTGACGAGGGAGCGTTCGAAAGACCGCTTACGGAAGCGGAAATGCCTGTTGAACTGCTGTATGACCCGTCAACTCTGAGCGTTGCCGTTCCGGCAGCAGTGGTGTTGTCAAAATAATACGAAGGAGCCGCAGACGTGATGCCTGCGCCGCTGTCATTTGTATTAATGGTAACGGTATTCTGCGAAGTATAATTAAACACCACCACCGTATCGTACGATATGTCAAACCATCTCTGGCAGCAGATCGTGCCCGATTTTGCAATAGTTACAGTTTTTGTGCCGCTCGTTGCCGTGCTGAGGTGATTCGAGCTGTCCCTGTAATAGGTTTGCGATTTGCTCCATGAGCTGCTCGGAAAGCTGGTTTTTACCCCGCCTATATAGATATCTATAGACGAATAAGTGCCTATATTGGGCATATCAAAACGGTTTGTCGCTCCGGTCGTTGCCGAAAGGGACTGGGCGGAAGGAAGCGTTCCGATGAGGGAACATCCGTCTCCGGCCTCGACAAGCGTACTTCCCTCATTAAAGGTATACCCGCTGAGGAGGTTCGCTGTTCCGTGTGTTTTTCCGTATCCATAGTAGGCGCGGAATGTGACCGAACCGTCCGCCAGTGCTTCCGCGGCGGAAAGACTGAAGACGGAAACCGTCATTACCACGGCGAGAAACGCCGCAAAAAGTTTTTTGAGTGTAGTCATATTATTTCTCCTTATCACTAATGTACTCTTACGTGATACTATTTCATTGTCATTATATTGTAAAAAAAAATAACTAACAATCTTTAAAACATTTTTTGTATTATAGTTCCTTTTAAACTTGATATCTTCGTGATGATGTATTAGAATGAATCGTTGTAAAAAACGGGCGTGTGAAAAAACGGAAGTTTTTTCATGCGTCCTTTTTTCATAAGAGAACACTTAGTCATTTCATGTAAAAAAGCGTACAATACCCCCTACCCCCACAAGACAGC
>JAFTAU010000064.1 GCA_017455435.1 Lachnospiraceae bacterium
CTAACTTTTGGGGTGCATTTCAACCCGTCGCTGTTTTTTTATAAATATGATCAACCGGCATTCTCCGGCTTTTTGACCACCGCCCCATCTTTTCGGTACAGACAATAATACGCTCCGAAAAAGACAGACAATCCGATTACCGCGATTATCATTTCGAGAGCCAATGGGGACAGTTTGATGACGTCAAAGAGATACAGCGCGGCGACAAAATCCATTGCCGTGTGAATGATTATCGCCAAAGGGTAGAGCCAGAGGCGCTTTTTGTCCCGGCAGGCGCAAAAAACAAGAATGGACGCGCCGATATGGAATAATACAGCGAATCCCCTCTCCGCGAAGGCTAAACAAAGATCTGAGAACGAGAACCCCGTTATCGACCGCACGACTGTCTCGACGCTGCCGAGCTGATCCGGAGCCTGTGAGGCTACCTGATCTATTACGGTTCCGAAGATACCGGTGTTGATCATAACGGCATACGCGATATACTGGATATAAGAAATCCCCAATATCAGAATCACTTCAAAACAGCCGTGTCCGATGCCGTATGAAACGGACGTCTCTCTGTTCTTACGTTTCTTCAGGACCGTCCCGAAGGCGATAAGCCGGCCGGTTTCTTCAAATACTCCGGGGAAAAGCCCGGCAACCAGAGCAAGTAACACGGGATTTGAACTCAGGAAGCGACTGACGGTATGATCCGGAAGCCCAATCGCTGTCGGGAAAGCCAGTACGTTCTGAATTGGCTTTTCAAGGATAAGGGCAAACAGCAGAAAAGTCGCCGCGCCGATCAGAATGGATGAAACGGGTTCCTTTTTTCTTATTATCCAGATAATCGAGACGGCGATCGGAACCGTTATCGAAATCACGGCTCCTATTATCAGAAAGATGATGGAAGAAGTTCCGACATGAGCGTTTTCCATAAAATCCATAAAATCAGTTCACCTCCGAATCATCTTTGTTTATGACTTTTCTTTGCCAGCTTCTTTTTCCACACTCCGGGCATTTCATATACCTTGTCCGCCCCATGTGCATAGCAAGATTTGTCTGCCAGTATGTAGGAACATATCTGTGGTGGCAATTCCGGCATTCATAGTATCCGGCCTTTTGCTCAATTCCCACAGCGATAAAAGCGGCTGTAAATATCATCACGAGAGCGAATACGATAAGTACGATTCTCAGCCAGACTGGCATCTCTATAAATGACGCCACAAACACCATGATCAGTCCGGCAATGACGGCGGGAAACGCGATCCAGTATTCCGTCCTGAGCATTTGCCGGTTCTTTTCTTCGACTTCTCGCCTCATCGCCAGCAGGTTTTCTTCTGCCCGTTTGTCATATGCTTCTGCCATAATTCTTTCGCCCGACAGGAGTTCGTTGACGTTGATCTTAAGAATTTCGCACAACTCGAGCATTATGCCGGAATCGGGCATCGACCTTCCGGTTTCCCATTTCGAAACAGCCCGGTCGCTTATCCGGAGTTTTTCCGCAAGGGCGGCCTGTGTCATCCCCTGTTCCTTTCTTTGCGACGCTATAAACTTTCCGATTTTGACCTGATCCATATCGGGCGCCTCCTTTCCACGTGATAATTATACACCAAATATCCGCAAAATAAAACAAACCGGCGGTTGATATTTGTCTGTTCTACGAACAGTAGAGTCGTTCCGACGCGGGTTGTTCATGTTATTCGCTAATAAAAA
>JAFTAU010000065.1 GCA_017455435.1 Lachnospiraceae bacterium
AGTTCAGGAAACCGTAAACGGCAGAAGTGCTTTCGCCTTTGGAGTTCACCATCGGGTTGTTCAAAAGCGAATAAAACGCTCTGTAAATCATAGCGTAAGCATCTATCAAAAAGAGTTTTTTCATAGTGTTGGAGTTTTTTTCTTATTTTATTATTTTTCCCATTCCGTAATCTCGCTTTCCTTAGAATCGCAGCCTTTGGAATAGTATGCGCACATCATTTTTGTTGCGATGGTCTTGCCGAACCGTCGCGGACGTGAAACGCAAATATATTTATTAGCCGAACCGATAACCTTATTCAACTCGTTTAGTAACATTGTTTTATCAACATACATACCGGTTGCCAAAGTTTCTTTAAAGCCGACATTATTCGGATTAAGATAAATTCCCATAATAAAACTTTTTTTGTCTGAGGGCAAAGGTAAAAAAAAAAACGGAGTTTCTATTGATTATTGAAAAATAATTTTGCGGCGGAATTATTCAGACTTTCGGGGCTAAATCTATCCAAAAAAACACGATTTAGTCCGAAACCTTGCAGAAATTTAGTAATTACATCTTCTCCTCCACCGCCTCGTAACTCTCAATGTTCCTGTCTTTTGACGAGAATTTGACAGCGAGTTTTACGATGCGCTTACCTGAATCCAAATATGACTTGGCATATCGGCGGCTGCGGATTTGGTAAAGGTCAAAGCCAGGATGCGGTCCACGGAGCCGCCCTGCCGCACCCGTTCGATGATGCGCTGCACCAGCACGGAAGTCTTGCCGCTGCCGGCGCCGGCGGAGACCAGCAGGTCGGAGCCGCGCTCAAAGATGGCCGCGCGCTGTTCCGGCGTATAGTTGAACTCAGTCATCGGTCTCAGCCTCCCTTCCCGGCAGCGCGTCTTGCCTGCGGCGCGCCTTTGCCGCGCCGCGGTCGAAACCGCAGACAGAAGCGAAATCGCAAAAAGCGCAGGCGTCCCTGTCATCGTCAGCGAGAGGCGACACGGCCACCAGACCTTCCAGCATGGCCGCGGCGGAATCCTTGAGCATATAGATCACCCGCTGCCGCAGCTCCTGCATCTGTCCCTCTGCCAGACCGGTGTTCAGCGCGCCTTTATCGTTGCAATACAGATTTACCAGCTTGCTCCAGCCGTTCACCGCGGGATCGGATAAGCGGGCCACTTCCGAAGAGGGCACGGTGACGCCTCGCAATTTCAATCCGGGGCTGCTCCCTTCTTCGCCGTCGGCCAGCACGGCCCCGTCGTGCACGTGGGCGTAATAGACGCCGGCAGGCTGAGCCTCCCGGGCCGTAAAGGAGGCGGCGTTATCCATGACCACCTGCAGATAGGCGAGGAGCTGCAGCTGCAGTCCGGCTTCCACGTCAGGTATATTCAGCTTATTGTCGCCGGTCTTATAATCGACTACCCGGAGATAGGCCTTTTCGCCGTCGTCCGACTCCGCCATATCCACCCGGTCGATCTGACCGGCCAGCAGCAATTCGCGTCCGTCCTCCAGCCGGATACGCAGGGCGGGCAGACCGTTTTCGCCCCGGCCGAAGGGCAGCTCGAAGGCGACGGGCACGAATTTTCCCTGCTTCATATGCTCCGCCGTCAGCAGCACCGCGTTGACCAGAGCGCGGCGGATGCGATCCTCCAGATAGGCATAGCGGGCGGAGGAGCTCATGATGCCGGCCAGGAAGCGGGGCAGATAAACGGAAAGGGCCTGATCCACCAGGAATGCCGCCAGCTTTTCATCGACCTCTCGCCAGGATATCTTCTTTTTCGCCAGCGTGCTCCCCACGTCGGCCAGAACGAAATGGAACAGGTCGCCCCGGTCCG
>JAFTAU010000066.1 GCA_017455435.1 Lachnospiraceae bacterium
AGCATTTCAAGGGCGATGAGCGCTACATGATGACGCAAACCTACTACCGTCAGCAGGGTTACAAGCCCATCTACGCCCTGAAGGGCATGATGTCACTGCTGCTTCAGATTCCGTTTTTCATCGCCGCCTATCATTACCTCAGCAATCTTGACGCGCTGAAGGGCACTGGCTTTTTGTTCCTGAACAACCTTGGTGATCCCGACGGACTCATCCGCATAGGCTCCCTGAGCATCAATCTGCTCCCCATCCTGATGACAGTCATCAACCTCATCTCGGGAGCTATTTACACAAGAGGTTTTGCCTTCAAGGAAAAACTCACCCTCTACGGCACCGCGCTTATTTTCCTGGTGCTTCTATATAACAGCCCCAGCGGACTGGTCTTTTACTGGACGCTCAACAATCTTTTCTCGCTCGGCAAAAATATCGTAATGAAGCTGGTAAAGCTCCCCGCGAGAAAGGAACGTCCGGAGCCGGAGCTTATCGACAAAAAGATATTTATACTCGGGGCGGTCTTTCTTTCGGTATTTTTGGGACTGTATATACCCGTCTGCGTTATTGACGCCTCGCCGCTGGAGTTTATCGGGCTTAATTACGGTCCGCTCTTCCTTATCATCAATACCTTCACCATTGTTCTCGGCTTTTTTGTGCTGTGGCTTTCCATTTTCTATTTTCTCGGCAGCAACAGGGCAAAGAATACATTTGCCTACGCGCTGTGGCTGATTTCCATTGTCGCGGTGGTGGATTTCTTTGCCTACGGCGGAGACCTGGGCAATATGAACGTCTATCTCGTTCTGGACAATGAGCCCAAAACCGGACTGGCGATAAAACTGATAAACATAGCCGTTCTCGCGGCCTCGTGCCTGGCCGGCTGGTTCATTATGAAAAAATGGAAAAAGATACCGAAGGCCGTGTACTCGATTCTGATTATGGTCGGAGTGGCTTATTCGGTATACACGATATTCGGCATTCAAAAGGATGTAAACGCTACCGCGCAGCAGGAGACGGAGCAGCAGGCCGAAGACGAGATAGAGCCGATAATCCCGCTTTCTAAAGACGGAAAGAACGTGATAGTTCTGATGCTGGACCGCGCCATCAGCCCTTACGTCCCCATCATTCTCGAAAGAGAAAACCTGACGGAGCAGTTTGACGGCTTCACTTATTATCCCAATACAGTCGCTTACGGCAAAAACACAAACCACAGCGCACCGTCGGTTTTTGGCGGATATGAGTATACCCCCGTAAAGCTGAACGAGCGAAAGGACAAGACTCTGCCCGAAAAGCAGGACGAGGCGGATACTTTGATGCCCTCTATCTTCAATGACGCGGACTACACCGTCACCGTCTGCGACCCGCCTTACGCGGGCAATTACAAAATGAAGCCGGACATCAGCATCTATGACAAATACGAGAATGTTACCGCGCATATCACAAAGGGCGCGTATATGAGCTCCGCTTCCCGCGAAATGCTGGAGGGCTATGAGGGAATGCAAAAGCGCAATTTTGTCTGCTACAGCATTTTCCGGATTCTGCCAGTATCTGTCAGAGGGCTGTTTTATGACAAAGGCAGATATGTCAGCGCTTCTTCGGACAGCGATATGAACAAGGAATTCTGGGAGGTCTACCCCGTTCTCCAGAATCTCAACAATCTGACCGAAATAAAAGAAAGCGGCAACACCTTTCTGATGATGGTCAACGACACCACACACGAGGACACTTCCGTTATCCCTGACTACGACATAGTGCCTATTTCCACGCCGTCAAAGAGGCAGCGCCGCTCAAAGAGGCATTATCTGGTGAATGCCGCCGCCCTAAAACACGTGGGAGAGTGGCTGGACTACATGCGCGAGCAGGGCGTTTATGACAATACGCGCATTATCATCTGCTCCGACCACGGCTACCCGCTGGGCGATTTTCCTGAAATGGTCTTTGACTTTATGGATCTTGAGGCGTGGAATCCCGTTCTGATGGTAAAGGATTTCGGAGCGACGGGCTTTGTCACATCGGACGAATTTATGACGCTGGCGGACATCCCCACGCTTGCTATGCAGGGCGTCATCGAAAACCCCGTCAATCCCTACACGGGCAATCCGATCAATTCCGATGCCAAAACTACGGAGGACGTTATCATCACCCTGTCCGAAAACTGGAATACGAACAAGTTCCGCTGAGTCACTCTGGACATGACTGACGCGCCCCTCTACAAGGTTCACGACAACATTTTTGACGTCAACAACTGGGAAGAGGTAACGGATATACCAAAGAAATAATCAGAGCTTTTTTGCAAATATGGCTGAAATGAAGTATAATGTGCCTTGCTATTTTTAAAAAGCAGCTTGATTTGAGGAGAGAAAGAATGAAAGAATCAGACGTAAGAGCAGTAAACGCTATCAGAATCCTTTCGGCGGATATGGTTCAAAAGGCCAATTCCGGGCATCCCGGAACGCCGCTGGGCGCCGCCCCTATGGCATTTGAGCTTTGGGCGCGACACATGAATCACAACCCCCAGGACGCGGGATGGCTTAACAGGGACAGGTTCGTCCTTTCGGGCGGACACGCATCGGTAATGCTTTATTCGCTGCTGCATCTGTTCGGATACGGACTCACCACAGAGGATTTGGCGAATTTCAGACAGTTAGGTTCGCTCACTCCCGGACATCCCGAATACGGACTCACCACGGGCGTGGACGCCAGCACCGGACCTCTCGGAGCCGGAATGGCGATGGCTGTAGGTATGGCCATGGCCGAGGCGCATCTGGCCGCGGTTTTTAACAAAGCCGGTTTTCCTGTGTTTGACCACTATACCTTCGCGCTCGGCGGCGACGGCTGTATGATGGAGGGCATCTCCTCAGAGGCGTTCTCACTCGCCGGCACTCTCGGGCTTTCAAAGCTCATTATTCTCTATGATTCAAACCGCATTTCCATTGAAGGCAGCACGGATCTGGCCTTTACCGAGGATGTGGGCGCCAGAATGAAGGCGTTCGGCTTCCAGGTGATAGACGTGCCCGACGGAAACGATCTTTCCGCCATAGGCGCCGCCATCGAAGAGGCAAAGGCTGACACTGTCAGACCTTCGTTCATAGTGGTTCATACCCAGATCGGCTACGGCTGCCCTGCAAAACAGGGAACGGCCGCTGCTCACGGCGAGCCTCTCGGAGAGGAAAATGTTGCCGCGCTTCGCGCCACTCTCGGCTGGGAAGAAAGCGAGCCCTTCCTCGTTCCCGAGGACATTTACACCTACATCAAGGGCTTTGCCAGACGCGGCGCCGCAGCGCAGAATCTCTGGGAAGAAATGCTCGAAAAATACTTTGATACCTATCCTCAGATGAAAGAGCTTTGGGACAGATATTTTGTGGAGGATTATGCTCAGACTCTGATTGACGATGCCTCATACTGGAGCGTCAACGAAAAAGAACAGGCCACGAGAGCTTCGGGTTCAATTTATCTGAACAAGCTCAAGGACAAGGTGCCTTCTCTGATGGGCGGCTCGGCCGACCTCGGCCCTTCGAACAAATCCGTGATGACGGACGCCGGAGAGTTTTCGGCGGAGGATTATTCCGGCAGAAATATTCATTTCGGTGTCAGGGAGCTCGCCATGGGCGGCATAGCAAACGGCCTCTGCCTGCACGGCGGAATAAAGCCTTATGTGTCCACCTTCTTTGTTTTCAGTGATTATCTGAAGCCCATGCTCAGACTCGCGGCGCTGATGCACCTGCCGATTACCTATATCCTGACCCACGACAGTATCGGAGTGGGAGAGGACGGCCCCACGCATCAGCCGATAGAGCAGCTTCCGGCGCTCAGAGCCGTACCCGGCATTTCAATATTCAGACCCGCCGATACGGCCGAAGCTGCTGCGGCGTGGTATGCGGCCGCCGCCTCAAAAGACAAACCCACCCTGCTCGTGCTTTCGCGCCAGAATCTGCCCACGGTATGCAGAAACGCAAAAGACGCGCTCAAAGGCGCCTATATTGTCAGAGATTCCATCAAAGAAACCCCGGATGCCATCATTATCGCTTCGGGCTCCGAGGTGGGGATCGCCGTCGAGGCTCGCCGCCTGCTCAAGATCGAGGAGATAGACGTCAGAGTAGTCAGCATGCCGAGCATGGATGTGTTTGAGCAGCAGGACGAGGCTTACAAAGAAAGCGTTCTTCCGAGTGGAGTGACCGCCAGAGTTGCCGTCGAAGCGGCTTCCGGATTCGGCTGGGAGCGTTATGTCGGAAACAGAGGAGGGATTATCGCCATGAATAGTTTCGGCGAGTCCGCGCCCGCGGGACTACTCTTCAAAAAATTCGGCTTCACGCCGGAAAACGTGGCCGCAAAGGTCAAAGAAGTTCTGTAATTAAAAAACAGCCGCCCGGGATTGAAAGCCTGGGCGGTTTTTTCATTTTTCATCGAGGTGTTTTTTCTCTATGGTAAAGCCTCGTCCGCGGACCTCGCGAATCTGAGTGATGGTGATGAATACAGCCGGGTCGATGGCGCGGATCAGCTCTGTTACGGAATAAAGCTTGCGCTGTGAGATTACGCACATGACGCCTTTGCTCTGCTGCTGCAGTTTTCCGGTCTCAATGAGCGTCATCGTGACACCGACGTCCAGCTCGTTTAGCAGGGCCGCTCTGATTTCTTCGTGTTTTTCCGAAACCACATAAACCTGTATCTGTGATTTTCCGAGGATCATTACCTTGTCAAGGATGATTGATTCCAGCACCAGAACCAGAATGCCGAGCAGAATGCTTTCCGGCGGATTCATCAGCGCCTGTCCGCCCACCACAATGATGTCGGTGATATATACGAGCAGCGCCACCGGCAGATGAAGCCACCTGCTGAAAACCAGATTGACCACGTCCATTCCGCCGGTCGAGGAACCCACGCGCATTACCAGTCCAAGCGCAACCCCCATCAGGCATCCGGCGAAAACCGCTGCCAGAAGAGTGTTGTCGGTCATAGAGTCGATTCCGGGAATGCGCGAAAATGCCTCCAGCATGATGGGATACAGCACGGAACTGGCAATCGTCGTAAAAAAGAATTTTTTCCCCAGCGCGAACAGCCCGAAAATCAGCAGCGATATATTGAGTATCAGAACAAAAACGGAAACGCTGACAGACGGAATGAGTCTGTTAAGCACTATTCCGATACCGGTGGTGCCTCCCATGATGATATTGTGCGGTATGATAAAAGCCGCCACCAGAAAAGCCAGCAGCGCGTTTCCCGCTATGAGGCACAGCGTCGTAATAATTATTCTTTTGGGCTTGGTCTCGTATGGCTTCAAATCGCACCTCGCAATGATTATTGACAAGATGATTCTATAATGAATAACCCATGCGGTCAACACCATGGTTGTCACTGTTACCAACAAAGGTGCGGTTGACAAACATTTAAGCGGCATTGTATTATCATCACGTTGAAGTGATAGATATTCTTGTTTTTCTTGCTTTCAGCGACAAAATATTGAGTGCGAATCAAATATAAAATAACAGTATAGGGACGATAAAAATGCAATCATTGAAATATTTATACAAAACAGGCAGAGGGCCGTCATCATCACACACAATGGGGCCGTTCTTTGCGGCAAAACGATTTTTGGAGCAAAACCCGAACGAAAAAGAATATAAAGCAATTTTATATGGCTCTTTGGCAAAGACCGGCAGGGGACATATGACAGACGTTGTTCTGAATGAGGTTTTTAACGGTAAAGAATTCTCAGTTGAGTTTGATGAGATAACAAAAACGGTTTTTCACCCCAATATGATGGATTTAATGGCTTTGAATAACGGTAAAACCGTTTCAAAAAAGCGGTATTTCAGCATTGGCGGGGGAGAAATAATTGCTGATGGCGAACCGAGGTTCGAACACTCAGAGATTTATGATTTGAATTCTTTTGCTCAAATCTCGCAATATTGCAGAAGCAAAAACATTCGTCTTTGGCAATATGTTGAAGAATGCGAGGGTCAGGATATCTGGAAGTATCTTGAAAATATTTGGAAAACGATGCAGAAAGCCGTTGAAAGAGGTCTTGAAGCCGAGGGCGTTTTACAAGGCGGAATCGGGCTTAGGCGAAAGGCAAAGTATCTTTTCAGACAAAGGCATGTTGACGAAACCGAGGAAACAAAAACAAACCGCCTTATTTGTGCTTATGCTTATGCGGTCAGTGAAGAAAATGCTTCGGGCGGGGAGATAGTTACCGCACCCACTTGCGGTTCCTGCGGCGTGGTTCCGGCGGTGTTGAAATATCTTCAGCAAAAGCGAAAGTTTTCTGATGAAGAAATCATTCATTCCCTCGCTGCGGCAGGCATAATTGGAAACCTGGTAAAAACAAACGCTTCCATAAGCGGTGCGGAATGCGGCTGTCAGGCGGAAATCGGCACCGCCTGTGCAATGGCGGCAGCCGCCGCTGCCGAACTCTTTGAACTTGACTTAGACCAAATAGAATATGCCGCAGAGATGTCTATTGAACATCATTTAGGACTGACCTGTGACCCGATATTGGGTCTTGTTCAAATACCTTGTATCGAGAGAAACGCCATAGCGGCAATGAGAGCATTAAATGCTGTTAATCTTGCTGATTTTTTGGTTGATTCGAGAAAAATCAGCTTTGATATGATTGTAGATACAATGTATGAAACCGGCAAAGACTTAAAGGTTATTTATCGCGAAACCGCGGAAGGCGGAATGGCAAAACAATATTTTAAAGAATAATATTTAGCGGACATTTCACCGGTCTTCGCATCCTCCTTTGTCAGAAATTGTCCGTTTGCATTGAGCAAAAGATGTGTTAGTATTAAAGCGGTTCAATAATCTGAATCGATCGTATCCATTCTAAAGTCTTAAAACATTTCGTTTTAGACTGGAAGAATGAAAACTTAATTAATTGTGCGATAGAGAGTGCTGAGAGACAAGTATGCATATAGCACTCTCGAAAAAGAAGGGGTGAGCAAAAAAAGAGAGTGCAGAGAAGCAACTATGCATATAGCACTCTCGAAAAAGAGGATTAGAGCGAAAAA
>JAFTAU010000067.1 GCA_017455435.1 Lachnospiraceae bacterium
AATGTTTAGCACAAACTTGTGTTTTCTGCCTTTTATGCTAACAACTATCGATTCCACAGCCAGAAAAGTTTAGCACAAACTTGCGTTTTCAGCCTTTTATACTAAACATTATCGATATCACAGCATGAAATGTTTAGCACAAACTTGTGTTTTCTGCCTTTTATGCTAACAACTATCGATTCCACAGCCAGAAAAGTTTAGCACAAACTTGCGTTTTCAGCCTTTTATACTAAACATTATCGATATCACAGCATGAAAAGTTTAGCACAGACTTGTGTTTTCTGCCTTTTGTACTAATCACTCTGCCTAAACTAATAATTGTGATAGCTTGTCAAATCTGTGATTTTGCCATATTATTTACCAAAGAAGTTTGATTGAAAACTATTTGGAGCGATTTCGTGAAAGAGTTTCTTGACGAATTTAAACATTTAGAAAAGCTGTGCAATGATATTTATTCAGGGCAGCATGGGGTTACTCAGTATATCGATGAAATGAAGCAGAAATCGGGATACGCATCCGGAAAAATTCGGGGATGGGATAACGATCTGGCTAGCCTTATAAGAGTAAGACATATACGTAACAAGCTGGTTCATGAAACATATTGTGATATAGATTACAATCAAACAGATATCATCTTTTTGAGAGATTTCTATAATCGGATTCTTAATCAGCAAGATCCGCTTTCATTGTTGCGGAAGCATACAAAATCTGCAGCACAGGCAAAACCTCGTCCACGCAATACTGAAGTAACATATCTACCTCATAATTACTCTGATTACAAGAACAATGATATTGAGAAAATGGGTATTGTAAAAGGAGTTTTGATTTACTTGTTAATTATTATTGTATTAATAACAGGAATACTGCTGCTTTTATCAAAGGTATTCGGCGCGCCCGTTTAATAAAGAAATACAACATAAAAATACAAACAGCCACCCCTCGGGTTTCCTTAGGGTGGCTGTTTTTGCAGTGTCAGGCGCGGCGATTTCCTATGCCGGCTGACATGTGTTAATTACTATGCGTCAGCGCTTGTTGATGCTGCGTTTTACATAGGTGGTGTGGAGCAGGTGATGCGCTTTCTCCGAACCGGGCTTGCCAAGGTAGGTGGAGTAGAGCTCTTTGATGGCGGGATTCTCGTGAGACTTGCGAATGGTCGCGTTCTTGTCGAGACCGTAGAGAACCTTCGCGCGCTCAGCTCTGAGATCCACAAAGTTCCTGACGGAAGCGTGCTGCTGGGGCTGTCCGCCGCCGTTTACGCAGCCGCCGAGGCAGGCCATGATCTCGATGAAGTGATAATTCTTTTCACCGGCCTTGACCATATCCAGAACCTTCGCCGCATTGGTGAGGCCGCTGGCAACGCAGATATTGACGGTAAGCGTGCTGCCGTCCTGAAGCTTGACTGGAAGAGAAGCCTCTTTGATACCCTCAACGCCGCGAACTGCGGTAAAGTCGAGGTTCTTGAGCTCTTCGCCGGTAAGCGTTTCGACAGCGGTACGCAGGGCGGCTTCCATAACACCGCCGGTTGCGCCGAAGATAACGCCCGCGCCAGAGCCGAGACCCAGAGGAAGATCAAAGTCTTCGTCGGGAAGCTCGGTGAAGCGGATGCCGGCTCTCTTGATCATGCGGGCAAGCTCACGGGTGGTGAGAGCATAATCAACATCGGGCATGCCGTTGGCGGCCTGGTCGTCTCTGCCGATCTCAAACTTCTTGGCGGTACAAGGCATGATAGAAACCATGACGATATTTTTGGGATCAATGCCTTCCTTCTCGGCCCAGTAGCTCTTTGCCGTAGCGCCGAACATCTGCTGAGGGCTCTTGCAGGAAGAAAGATGATCGATCATATCGGGATAATAATGCTCGCAGTATTTGACCCAGCCCGGGCTGCAGGAGGTGATCATAGGAAGAACACCGCCGCCGGTTACGCGCTCGACAAACTCAGTCGCCTCTTCCATGATGGTAAGGTCGGCGGAGAAATCGGTATCAAATACCCTGTAGAAGCCGAGTCTGCGAAGGGCCGCCGCCATCTTGCCCTGCACGTCGGTGCCGATGGGAAGTCCGAAGGCTTCGCCGAGAGCGGCGCGGACAGCGGGAGCCGTCTGAACGATAACGACCTTTGTGGGATCGGCGAGAGCATTAAACACATCGTCGATATACTCTTTTTCGTGAATCGCGCCGGTAGGGCAGACTGCGATACACTGTCCGCAGGAAACGCAGCTGGTTTCGCCCAGCGGCAGATCAAACGGAGATCCGATATGAGTCTTGAATCCGCGCTCGTTCGGTCCGATAACGCCGATGCCCTGAGTCTTTTCGCATGCGGCCACGCAGCGGCGGCAAAGTATGCACTTGCTGTTGTCGCGGATCATATGGGCCGCGGAATCATCGATTTCGGACTCGGATTTCTCGCCGTCGAATTCGCCGTCGTCCTCTACGCCGAGTTCGCGGGAGAGCTGCTGAAGCTCGCATTCGCCGCTGCGGATACAGGACAGGCAGGTGCGGTTGTGATCCGAAAGGATGAGCTTTAAGGTCTTCTTGCGGTATTCAAGAATCCTGGGGCTGTTCGTGGTGACTTCCATGTCGGGAGCAATGGGATAGACGCAGGCGGCGCAAAGTCCGCGGGCGCCCTTTACTTCGACAACGCACATGCGGCAGGCGCCGATGCCGTTGATGTCCTTGAGGAAGCAGAGAGTGGGGATGGTGATTCCGGCCATTCTGGCAGCCTCGAGGATGGTTGTGCCCTTGGGAGCAGTCACTTCTATGCCGTTAATTTTGATGGTATATTGTTCCATGATCTGTTCCTCCCTTATTTCTTGCTGATAGCGCTGAACTTGCAGTTGCTCATGCACAGGCCGCACTTTATGCACTTGTCCTGATCGATCTCGACGGAAGCAAGCTTGTGACCGGGAGCGGTGTAATCGGTACGGGAAATGGCGCTGACAGGACAATTCTTCATGCAGAGGCCGCAGCCGATGCACTTTTCTTTGTCCACGGTGTACTTCATAAGAGCCTTGCAAACGCCGGCAGGGCAGCGCTTTTCGACTACGTGAGCCTCGTACTCGTCTCTGAAATAACGGAGAGTGGAAAGAACGGGGTTGGGAGCGGTCTGTCCGAGTCCGCAAAGAGCGTTCGCCTTGATGTAGTAGCAGAGATCCTCCATCTTGTCGAGGTCTTCGAGAGTGCCTTTGCCGGACGTAATCTTCTCGAGCATTTCGAGCAGACGCTTTGTTCCGATACGGCAGGGGGTGCACTTTCCGCAGGACTCGTCAACAGTGAACTGCAGGAAGAATTTCGCGATATCGACCATGCAGTTGTCTTCGTCCATGACAATCAGTCCGCCGGAGCCCATCATGGAGCCGATGGCCAGCAGGCTGTCGTAATCCATGGGAGTGTCGATCAGGCTGGCGGGAATGCAGCCGCCGGAAGGACCGCCGGTCTGAGCGGCTTTGAATTTCTTGCCGTTGGGGATGCCGCCGCCGATTTCTTCGATAACCTTGCGCAGCGGTGTGCCCATGGGAATCTCAACAAGACCGGTGTGGTTGATCTTGCCGCCGAGAGCAAAGACCTTAGTTCCCTTTGACTTTTCTGTTCCGATGCCGGCAAACCACTCGGGACCGTTGAGAATAATCTGAGGAATGTTGGCCCATGTTTCAACGTTATTAAGAATAGAAGGCTTCTGGAAAAGACCCTTTTCGGCAGGGAAAGGAGGGCGGGGTCTGGGCTCGCCGCGCTTGCCCTCGATGGAGGTCATAAGAGCGGTTTCCTCGCCGCAGACGAAAGCGCCGGCGCCGAGACGTAGCTCGATGTTGAATTTGAAGCCGGTGTCCAGAATGTTGTCACCCAGAAGGCCGTATTCCTTGGCCTGGTCGATGGCTATCTGCAGACGTTTTACGGCGATGGGATATTCAGCACGGACGTAGATGTAGCCCTGGCTGGCGCCGATGGTGTAGCCGGCGATGGTCATGGCTTCGAGAACCGCGTGAGGGTCGCCTTCCAGAACTGAACGATCCATGAATGCGCCGGGGTCGCCTTCGTCGGCGTTGCAGCAGACGTATTTCTGGTCGTTGTCATAAGCCTTGGCAAATTTCCATTTGAGGCCGGTAGGGAAGCCGGCGCCGCCGCGTCCGCGGAGACCGGAATCAAGCAGAACCTGGATAACGTCATCGGGAGTCATCTCCGTCAGAACCTTTCCGAGGGCCATATATCCGTCACGGGCGATGTATTCGTCGATGTTTTCCGGATTGATAACGCCGCAGTTGCGAAGCGCAACTCTCATCTGGGATTTGTAGAAGTTTGTGTCACTGAGGGAAGCGGCCGCAGTAGCTGCAGCATCCGCCTTTTCGGCGCCCTCTTTGTATTCAAGACGCTCTACGGGGCGTCCCTTGAGAAGGTGCTCCTCGACTATCTCGGGGATGTCTTCGGGCGTAACGCGGCAGTAAAATGTGCCTTCCGGGTAGACAATCATGACCGGACCCATGGCGCAAAGACCAAAGCAGCCGGTCTGAACGATTTTGATTTCTTCATCCAATCCTTTTGCCTTTATTTCTTCGGCCAGACGTTCCCGAACCTTCTGACTGCCGGAAGAAGTACAACCGGTACCCCCACAAATAAGTACATGTGAACGTATCATTCGGCGTTCCTCCTTTATTTTTCAACGGCGCCGATCGTATATTCCTCTACGACCTTGCCGTTTTTGAGATGCTCCTCAGCGACGCGGCGAGCCTTCTCGGGGGTCATTTTGACGTAGGTGACTTTTTCCTTGTCAGCCTCAAAGACCTCCACGACGGGCTCATAACGGCAGATGCCGATACAACCGGTCTGGGTTACGGTGACTTTGTCGGATATGCCGAGGGTGTTGACCTCTTCGACGAGTGCAGAAAGCACGGGGCGTGCGCCCGCTGCGATACCGCAGGTTGCCATACCGACAACCGCGCGGACATTTCCGGACCCGCTGCGCATAATGACGCTGTCCTTCATTTTTTCACGAATTGCTTGAAGTTCCGCTAAAGTTTTCATAAGTATGTTCCCTTTCCATATAGATTTTTAGCTTTCTTCTTCCGGCGGCGCGTTCAGACTATCCTCTATCCATAATAGGACGTCCGGAGTGTCGAGCGGCACGTCGCCGAGTATCTCCCGCATTTCGGCGGTTGATAAGTATTTCAAACCGGAATCCGTCCGGTAAATGAAATCAAAGTCAATGTCAGGGCTGCCCTGCACCAGCGTGGACATCGTTCCGGCGTAATCACCCAGCGGAACACAGTCCAGATGGTCGGTAAAAAAAGTGGCTGTTACCGTGGTGCCGTGGTCCGCGCCGGTGGAAGATGTGATGCCGAGGCTCCCACCGGTCTGCTCCGCCGCAAGCTTAAGAAGGGGCAGTCCCATTCCTACGCTGCGCGTGGTGCGTGTGGTGGTAAACGGATCGGTCACTACGGAGAGGAACTCCTCGTCCATCCCGCAGCCGTTGTCTTTTATTGTAAGGGTGCGGCGGTTTCCCGCGTCTTCTATAATAATCTCTATCAGCGTGGCTCCGGCTTTTACGGAGTTTTTCGCTATGTCAAGTATGTTGAGGGACAGTTCTTTCATTTAAGTCCTTTGTTTATCAGGTCAATAAGCGCCTGCCTGACACGGTCGCTGCTGTAGGGCTCATCGTCGAGCTCCAGAGACGGCCCGGCCTCCTGTATATCCCAGAGGTGGTGCGCATCGGAGGAGCAGAGGACCAGCCGGTCCGCGAGCCCGTAATCCGCGGTGTACGAATCTACATTGGCGGAGTCGTTAAACTCTACTGCCTTGAAATCCGGCTCCGGCGGGAAGGTGCCCAGCACGTTTATTATGCCGTTAGCCTCTCTGTCGATGTGCGCGGGATACGCCGCGCCGCCCATGGAGAGCACCAGCCCGTAGGCTTCGCTCAGCGAAAAACGGCAGGCGGTGTGCAGCAGGTGCGGCTCTTCTCCGGTGACGTTGTCCTCCGCATCCACATATAGCTGATTCCCGAAAATCTCGGGACGGTTTGCCGTTAGAAGGCGGTTTTCGCTGATTGTTTTGTCAAATTTCAATGCGGTCTCAAGGGAGGGAAACAGGCACACCATGTGTATTTCCTCTGCGGTGGTGAGCTCCATCCCGGGAAGGCCGACTATGCCGTACGCTCTGCACGTCTGCAAAAACGTCTCGCAGTTTCCGCAGCTGTTGTGATCTGTCAGCGCCAGAAGCTGCAGTCCTTTCAGACTCGCCATGCCGGCGATGTTTGCCGGAGTCATATCGTCGTCCGCGCAGGGCGACAGGCAGGAGTGAAGGTGCAGGTCGTAAAAGTATCGGCTCATATCAGTTTTTCAAGTTTTACGCAAAGCTCGTAGGCGGGAAGCTCTGACGAAAAGAGGTTTATGCTTTTCGCCTCGCAAAGCTCAGCCACTCCGGCGTCCGGAGCGACGTTCTCCGCCAGTATGACCATAGACACGTCCGTAAGCATTGCAACCGCGGCTATGTTCTGGTTTGACATAATCGTAATCCAGGCGTCGTCAGGCTTTGCGCGTCCCATCACCCAGGAAAGCAGGTCGCCGGTATATCCACCGAGAACCTCGCGCTCAGGTGCGGGAACGCATATCGATTTTAAGGAAAGGAGAGAAGCGACCTCGGATGCCGTCATGTCGTTTCGCCTCCGGTTTTTTGCTGCTGCATCATGCGGCGCATATAAACGACGCAATCATCAAATAAACATTCGCCCTTCACAACGTCCTCCGCGAATGCGCGGCAAGTGGGGGCTCCGCAGGAACCGCAGTCGATGCGGGGAAGTTCTTCGTAAATGCGGTCAATCTCCTGCATCATCCGCATGGCCTCTGAGAAATCATCGCTCAGTCTGACCGGCGGAATGTGATTCTTGATAGGAGAATCGACCATCAGGTTTTCGGGTACGTAATCGGGCTTTTGGTCCATTAGTTTCAGGTAATTCTTGCTGGAGGGAAGCCCGTGGCGAAGTCCCAGTATCCTGGACTTGGCTATGTAGGGATTGGCCACGGTGGCCGGTCCGCCTACACAGCCGCCGGGGCAGGCGTTGAGCTCGATAAACTCGAGGCGAGGGAACTTGCCCGTCTCGATGGCGTCCAGCACCTGAATGGCGTTGTTCATATCGTCGGCGGCCAGATAGCGGTCATTGAAAAGCCCTTCGGATTCGCCGCCGGAGCTGGCCCATTTGACGCCGGAAATGCCGGACTGACTCTCGGAATGACCGGGCTCCGCTCTCTTAACCTTGTCCCTGAGAAGCAGATACATCTCGCTGATGGAGACTACGTAATCAATAGTGCTGCTGGTCTGGCTGAGGCCGTTCTTTGCGTAGCTGGCCTTGGCAGGGCAGGGCGAGATGAATACAGTGCAGATGTCTTTTTCTGTCAGCTCCGGATGAGCCTCCAGAGCCTTTTCTTTTGCTTTGCGGCTGGCGTACTCCACGGGCGGGAGTATCGGCAGAACGTTGTCGCAAAGGTCCGGGAAACGCATGCGTATCAGTCTAACGATAGCCGGGCAGGCCGAGCTGATGACAGGGCGCGGAATGTCCTGCTTTCGCATGTAGCGGCGGGTGGCCTCGGAAATAATCTCTGCCGCCTTAGCCACTTCGTAGACCTCGTCAAAACCGCAATCAAGGAGCGCGTCAATCAGAGCGCCGACGTCTTTTAAATTGTCAAACTGCCCGTACAGCGTAGGCGCCGGAAGCGCGATACGCCATTTGTATTTAGGAGAGATATCGGAGAATTTGTCAAATACGGCGCGTTTTGCCTTTTGGCGGCAGACGCGCACACAGTTTCCGCAGTCAATGCACAGCTCCGCGGTAATGCGGGCATGACCGTCCCTTATGCGGATAGCCTCTGTGGGGCACTGCCGCAGACAGGATGTACAGCCTATGCATTTTTCCGCATCCAGCGAAACCGAATGCCTGTATTCTTTTTTTGCCATAATCTCTCCGGTAATAAGTAAATCAGAGCTTTACGGTCATTGTGACCTTTGTGCCGACGCCTACCGTGGACTCGACAGTCATGTCCTCGGTGTAGCGCTTCATGTTGGGAAGTCCCATGCCGGCGCCGAAGCCCATGTTGTGAATGCGGTCGTTTGCGGTGGAATAACCCTCCTGCATCGCGAGGTCTATATCCGGGATGCCGGGACCGTGATCCTCGAGAATAATAACGATGCGGTCCGGATATACCTCTACATCAGCCGTTCCCCCGTGGGCGTGAATGACCATATTGATCTCGCCCTCGTACATCGCGATGGAGCAGCGGCGTATGACGTCAGCAGGGATACCGAGCTGGCGCAGCTTTTTTTTCATCTCGACGGAAGCTTCGCCGGCAGAGGAAAAATCCTCGCCATCGACCTCAAAGTGAATCTTTAGAGGGTCCATATCAGACACCGCTCAGCTTTCCGGAATTGTAAAGCAGGCCGGATGCCGCAAACATATAATGACCCGTCACAAGAACCACAATGCCGTTTTCGCGTGCCAGGGAAACAATCTCCGGCGTGGGGGACTTTCCGCACACAAAAATGATGCACTTCATATCGAGCATCATTGCCGTGCGCACGACTTGCGGATTCAGCAGCCCGGTAATCAGCACCGAGTGGCTGGAGGCAAAAGCCAGGACGTCGCTCATCATGTCACAGCAGAAAGCGCTTTCGACTTCTGAGTCAAGCTCCTCGTCGCAGCAGAGAGTTTCCGCGTCAAGCAGGTTTTTGATTTCACTTATTTTCATAAATTTTCAGAGGCAATATCAATATTTCTCGAGTATGCCGGGAATCTGATCGGGCGTCAGGCGTCCGTAAACATCGTCGTTAATCATGATGACGGGAGCGAGTCCGCAGGCGCCTACGCAGCGGCAGGAATCAAGCGAGAACTTCCCGTCGGAGGTGCACTCGCCTTCGCCGATGCCGAGAACCTCTGAAATCTTGTCGTAGACCTGCTGAGCGCCTTTGACGTAGCAGGCGGTTCCGAGACATACGGAAATGCGGTACTGACCCTTGGGTGCGAGAGCGAACTGGGCGTAGAAGGTGGCGATGCCGTAGATCTTTTCGAGGGGCTCGCCGGTAGCGTCGGAAATAATGGTCTGTACTTCAATGGGAAGATAACCATAAATATCCTGCGCCTTCTGCATGATGGGAAGAAGCGAACCGGGCTGGTCCTTGAGCTCTTTGATGATCTTTAAAAGTTCTTCTTCCTGCGCTCTGGTTCCACGGAACGGAACAGATGTTTTTTTCATGTTGTCCTCCTAAAAATCTGCTGCGTTTCGCATTGAAAAACTGCAGCAGTATATAGTGTTTTTTATTGTTTTTCTTCCATTAATACATAAACTGTGTTAATTTTATCACAATATTTTTTTTGTTTCAACATTTTGTTAATAATATTTATCATTACAAATCGTTGGAATATTAAGTAATAAAGCTGTTTTGCATTAATAAAAAACGAGGCGTGACTCCATACTCGAAAAACCCCCGAAAATACGTGCTTTTCGGGGTGGATAAAAGAGTATGACGCAAAGCGGTTTTTCATGCCTTAGAACGTGATCTGGTTAATTCCAATCCCGGGATTAAACACGCGATTTACTTCGCCGTCTATGATTTTTATTACTATTTCGCCGGTAAGAGCGATTTCGGAGCCGAAAAGATGTCCGCCGAGGATTCTGCCGTCGCCCGCGGCCAGCGTGATGTGAAGGTGAGAATAGTGCTTTCCGTCCATCGTGGTGAAGGTGCCGGAAAGGCTCGTAATCTCACAGAAATCCTCGTAAAAGAATTTGTTGTAACCGCCTTTTTCGGGATCAAATACGCCGACCTCGGTGTTTCTGCAGGCGCCGATTCCGGAGACCGCCGCCAGCCTGATGCCCTCTGCTTCTGCGACCTGCTTTAATGCCGCCGTGATTTCATCGCCTATATCCAGCCGCGCTATAACTGTATTTCCAAATCTTTTGTACTCCATTGTAAACCTCCTCCGGGTGAAAAATAATTATGGCAATTCGATGATAATTGATTCAAACGGACGCAGGCCGTAGAACAGCCTGAACGGATATCCGTCGCATTCGCCCTCCTGAGCCGTCAGCTCCGGTACGCCTCCTATTTCGTCCGGAGAGCCGCCTCCGGGGAGCGAGTCATAGGTGCTGAAAATGCGGCGGTATGTGCCGGCCACCGGCACGCCTACCGTGTAGTCCCCGCAATGCGTCGGCGAGAAATTGCAGACCACCAGCACAGCGCCATCATAATTCCACGGGTTGCGGCGGATAAAGCTGATGGTGTTTCGCCAGGCGTCGTCCCTGTTGACCCATTCAAAGGTGACGGGGTTTTGGGCATCGGTGTAAAGGCAGGGGTGCGAACGGTAGACGCTCAGGAGGTTGCGGACGCACTGCATGACGTCCCGGTGACCCATATCGTCCGCCAGCCACCAGTCTATTTCGCGATTTTCGTCCCATTCGCGTTCCTGCGCAAAATCCTGTCCCATAAACAGCAGCTTTTTGCCGGGGTGCGTGAACTGGTATGTATAAAGGGTTTTGAGTCCGCCGAGTCTGTCCTCTTTTTTGCCGGGAGCCTTTTCAACAAGCGAGTGTTTCAGATGCACCACTTCATCGTGAGAGAGCACCAGCACATAGTTTTCGAGAAAAGCGTAATCGGCGGTATGAGTCAGCTCGCCGTGGTGCCATTTGCGGTAGATGGGGTCGTGGGCGATGTACCTGAGCATGTCGTTCATCCAGCCCATATTCCACTTGAACATAAAGCCGAAGCCGCCTTCGTCTACCTTTCTTGTGACGCCGGGGATGATGGAGGAGTCCTCCGCAATCAGGTAGCCCCGCGTCTGTTTTGTGACGGAGTCGTTGAGCTGCTTAAGAAAATCCTGACTTTCGAGATTGTCCGTGCCGCCGAAAATATTAGGACGCCAGTGCTCTCTGCTGAAATTAACGTACAGCATGGCGGCGACGGCGTCCACGCGCAGAGCGTCTATGTGAAATTCGCGAATCCAGTAAAAAGCGCTTGAAATAAGGAAAGAGCGGATCTCTGGCTTTCCGTGGTCAAAGGCTTTCGTCCCCCATTCGGGATATTCCGCACGAAGCGGATCGGCCGATTCGTAGAGGGGCGAGCCGTCAAAGAATTCGAGGCCGAAGCTGTCTTTCGGAAAATGCGCCGGAACCCAGTCGAGGATGACGCCGATGCCGCAGGCGTGCATTTTGTCCACGAAATACCTGAAATCATCGGGCGTGCCGTATCTGGCGGTGGGCGAGAAAAAGCCTGTGACCTGATAGCCCCACGAGCCGTCAAAGGGGTGTTCGCATATCCCGATCAGCTCCACATGGGTATAGCCCATATAACCCACATATTCCGACAGCTCGTCCGCCAGTTCGCGGTAATTCAGAAAGCCGTCTTCGTCGTGAAAAGCGTCATAGCGTTTTTTCCATGAACCGGGGTGGACCTCGTAGATGGCCATGGGCTTTTCGGGGGCGAGGCTGCCGTCGCAGCTTTTTAAGTATTCCTCGTCGCTCCAGATAAATGAATCCATCCGGCTGACGATGGAGGCGTTCGCGGGCCGCTTTTCAGAGCGGAAAGCATAGGGGTCTGATTTGTAGCGCTTTGCGCCGTCCGCACCGGTAATGACGTAGCGGTAGGCGTCGCCGTCCCCCACGCCGGGGATAAAGCATTCCCAGATGCCGCCGTTCATGCGGGTCATTCTGCCTGCGGACTCGTTTTCCCAGCCGGTGGGCGCCGTAATGACGCTCACTTCCCGGGCGTTTGGCGCCCACATATTAAACATTGTGCCGAAGGCTCCGCCGACCTCGCAGGGGTGTGCGCCGAGCTTTTTGTATGCCTCGTAATTTGTTCCCTGATGGAATAGATAATTGTCAAATTCGGTAAATCGATAATCCGCCATAAAAACCTCTCACAGAAACAGAAATCTGAATATACAACAAGTCTAATTATATCCGAAACGGAGGTTTAAATAAATACTTTTTCATAATCAAACACCACTTGATTTATACGGCGGCAGTGCTATAATTCGTTGTTTGAAAAAAGGAGTAAACGATTATGTCTGTTTTGTTGAATCTTGCCGTCGCTCTGGTGGCGGGGCTGCTTATGACCCGTCTGGTAAAACACTGGCATTTGCCGGACGTGACCGCGTTTCTGATAGCCGGTGTTCTTATCGGTCCGTTCGTGCTCGGGCGGCTGGGTGGAATCATCGGTTTTGCCGATTATGACGAGGTCGCGAAATATGACGTAATCAGTCAGGTGGCGATGGGCTTTATCGCGTTTTCCATCGGCAGCGAATTTCGTCTGTCACAGCTTAAAAAAACAGGAAAAGCCGCTTTTGTGATAGGCGTGGTGCAGTCCGTGATCGCCGTCATTATGGTGGACGCCGCTTTGATTGCTTTTCACTTTTTGTTTCCGGAGATCATTTCATTGCCCGCCGCGATAACGCTGGGAGCCATAGCCTCCGCGACGGCGCCGGCAGCTACGCTGATGGTTGTCAGGCAGTTTAAGGCAAAGGGAGAACTGACGGATCTGCTTCTGCCTATCGTCGCGCTGGACGACGCGGTGGGGCTGGTGGTTTTTGCCGTGTCATTCGGTATCGCAAAGGTGATGTCCAGCGGCGAGATTAACGTTTTATCCATAGTTCTGGAGCCGATTATCGAAATAGTATGCTCCCTGCTGCTGGGTGTACTGGCGGGTTATGTTCTGACAAAGCTGGAGAAACTTTTTCACTCTAATACGAACCGCAATTCGCTCGCCACGTCGTTTGTTATTTTTACCGCGGCGCTGGCTACTATATCCGCAAAAGCCGGACCGGTCACCGTCGGCTTTTCGCCGCTGCTGACGTGTATGATGCTTGGAACGGTTTTCTGCAATATCTGCGACTTTTCCGACGAGATAATGATGAGGTCGGAAAAATGGTCGAGCCCGGTTCTGGCCTGCTTTTTCGTGCTCAGCGGAGCGGCGCTCAGGCTGGAGGTTTTCGGCAATTATATGCTGATAATCCTCGGAGCGGTTTATATACTGTCTCGTTCGGCCGGAAAGTATTTCGGAGCCAAATATTCCGCGAAGTTGATGAAATGCAGCCCGAATGTTATAAAATATCTCGGTATCACGCTGCTCCCGCAGGCGGGCGTCGCGCTGGGAATGTGCGTGACGGCGCAGAGCCTGGGAAAGGACGGCGAGCTGATAAGAAATATTATTCTGTTTTCCGTGCTGATTTATGAATTGGTAGGTCCTTTGATGACGAAGAAGGCGCTGAAGGCCGCCGGAGAAATATATGAAAAACCAGCCGACAAGACGGCCCGGAGAAAAAACGCCTGAAAAAGTATCGCGATAAAAAAAGCGGGAGGTCTGCCTCCCGCTTGCTTTTAAGTTTTTTATTCCCAGGGGAATTTGTAATCCAGTCCGCATTCGTCGCGGAGCTGCATAAATTCTTTTTGGATAGAATCGCCCACGGGTACGCCCTTGTCCTTGCGGTCAAGCCATGCCTCGTGCTCTTTCTCGCCGGCGGTATAGATACGCTCGGCTCCGGGAGCTTTTTTGCTGGCACGAAGTGCGCGGCAGATGTCGCCGGAAGTCTTTTTAAAGGTGTCAAGCCCGCAGAAGAACTCCGGGTTGATAACGATGAAGAAGTGTCCCAGATGATACATCTCAGGCTTTCCGTCAGCGTCTTTGCCGTTTAGCGCCTGCATGAACGGACCTCCGCAGAGGGCTGCCGACATTATCTCCACGATGGTGGTGAAGCCGTAGCCTTTGTAGCCGCCGGTCTGCTCGCCGAGGCCGCCAAGAGGCAGCAGGGCAGCGTGTCCGGCGCGGATCTGGCGAAGGATTTCGCCGGAATCGGTAAGAGTCTCGCCGTTTTCGCTGACTACGAGACCTGCGGGAGTCTCATGCCCGATGCGCTCGTAATACTCGATTTTTCCGTTCTGTATGGTGGACGTTGCGCAGTCGAAATTGAAGGGGAATTCCTCGTCCGTGGGGATGGTCCAGGTCAGGGGATTCGTTCCCATCATGGGCTCGACGCCGAAGGTGGGCGCCACGGAGGGACGGGCGTTCGTGCCGCTGATACCGATCATGCCGGCCTTCTCGGCCATGGTGGTCCAATATCCGGCGATGCCGTAGTGGGTGGAGTTTTTGATGGCGCCGGCCGCGATGCCGCAGACCTTTGCCTTTTCAATGAGCATTTCCATCATTTTGTGAGAAGCGACCATGCCCATTCCGTCGTGGGCGTCCATAACTACGGTCGCGGGGGTGTCTTTAAGAATTTCGATTTCGGTGACCGGCTTTAAGGTGCCGTTTTTGATGCGGTCGAGGTAAATGGGCTTAAAGCGGTTGCAGCCGTGGCTCTCGATGCCGCGGCGGTCCGATTCCAGCAGTACGTCGGCGCAGATGGCAGCATCAGCCTCCGGCACGCCGTAGGCCTTAAAAACGTCGATCATAAAATCGTTTACAAGTTTCCAATCAACATAGGGTCTGTTTTCCATTTATGGCCTCCTAAAAATGATTATTCGATGACTTCAAAGACTCTCATATTATAATACAAAGCCGCTTCTTTGTTAATTGAAATATGCCTATTTGTCATATTTTTTTCTTTTTGCTCCGTATTATTTACTTTTTTATGCCCGAATGATAGAATTAACAATCGTTTCAAGATAGATTGGTCATTATATAATTAAAAAAGAGGAGAATCAGTCATGGCAGAAAAGAAAAAGGGCTTCGGCTACACCAAATTGCCTTACCGCTATGTTACGCTTTACAAGGACGGCGCGTGGGATGCCGGATGTCTGTCGGAGAATGAAAATGTGGTTATCAACGAGAGCGCGTCGGTGCTTCAGTACGCACAGACGTGTTTTGAGGGAATGAAGGCCTACAAGACCAAATCCGGAAAGGCTGTTATTTTCCGCCCCGACCTCAATGCAGAACGTATGGAGCAGACCTGCATCAGGCTCAAAATGCCGGTCATCCCGCAGGACAAATTCATCGACGCTGTAAAGCAGGTTGTAAAGGCTAACGTAGATTATATCCCGTCATACGAGGAGGGTGGATCGCTTTATATCAGACCTTTTATGATAGGCACCAGCCCCGTTATCCCGATTCTTCCCGCCACAGAGTATCAGTTCAGGATTTACTGCAGCCCCGTCGGATACTATTTCGGCGGCGGAGTAAACGCTCTTAAGCTCCAGGTCAGCGACTATGACAGAGCGGCCCCTCACGGCACCGGTAACATCAAAGCCGGCCTCAATTACGCCATGAGCCTTTATGTCACCATGGAAGCCCACGAAAAAGGCTTTGACGAGAACGTTTATCTGGATCCCGCCACCCGCACCTTTATCGAGGAGACAGGCGGCGCGAACCTCCTTTTCGTATCAAAAGAAGGACATCTGATAGTACCGAAGTCCGATTCCATCCTGCCCTCCATCACCCGCAGGTCGTTGGTGTATATCGCGCAGAATTATTTTAATATCGGGGTCGAAGAGCGTCAGGTGCGCCTCGAGGACCTCGCTGATTTTGTGGAATGCGGAATGTGCGGCACGGCGGCGGTTCTTTCGCCGGTCAAGATGATTTCCGATCACGGAAAAGAATACGACTTCACGGTCGAAGAGGACGGCTACGGAAAGATTCTCGGTCAGCTCCGCAAGACCCTCGTCGGCATTCAGGTAGGAGACATCGAGGCTCCCGAAGGCTGGGTTGTGGATATAGACTGATCCCGGTTCTTGCAATAAAAAAGGCGCTGCTGCGAATACACGACCGTGATAAGGCAGTAATTTGAAAAAAGTCAATAACAACTGATTTAGCGCGGTAAAGGCAAGATAATACCGAGATTACAGTAATGTAGTCCCGGTATTTTTCTATTTAGAAAAACGTTCCGCACATTCGTTTTTTCCGCCTCTCTGCACTACAATATGGGTGAAAGGAGGCGGGAACGCTGTGAAATACATAAAACACCCCAAGAGGCACATTATA
>JAFTAU010000068.1 GCA_017455435.1 Lachnospiraceae bacterium
AATGAAAATCGAGGCGACAGGATTTGAACCTGCGACCTCTGCGTCCCGAACGCAGCGCTCTACCAAACTGAGCCACGCCTCGAATCGGACCAAAGTCCAAGAAGTGATTATAATGATTGCCGCCGTTTCTGTCAAGAAAAACGACAAAAACATAAAAATGAATAATAGTAAAACAACGAATACAGTTGACTAAAAACAAAAGTAGCAAAAAAGACTTGAAATCATCTTGCAAATGTGCTATCTTTCCAGTGTTGAATAGTAGTTTAGGTATTAGGTGAGCTTTGCGGCTCACCTGATTTTTTGAGCCGGAGTGCATTCCGGCCCGCTCCCGCACCGCGGGAAGGTGAAGAATGGGAAAAGCTATTGACTACGAAAAGCGTACCGAAGAGCTGATCATGCCGATTATCGAGCAAAACAAATTCGAGCTGGTCGACGTCGAGTACGTAAAAGAAGGCGGCAATTATTATCTCAGAGCCTACATTGACAAGCTTGGCGGCATAACCGTGGACGACTGCGAGATTGTCAGCAGAGCCCTGTCGGACGAGCTCGACAAATACGACTTTATCGATGAGGCATACATACTGGAGGTCAGTTCGCCGGGACTGTGCAGGCCGCTCAAAAAAGAAAAGGACTTTGACAGGCACATGGGCGAAGAGGTGGAGGTAAAGCTCTACCGCGCGGCTGACGGAGTCAAAGAGTTTTCCGGCATATTAAGAGGTTACGACGCGAGGTGCGTTGAAATAGAAACAGAAAACCAAATCCGCAGGATCGAAAAGAGCAATATAGCGATGATCAGACTTGCGTTTGTGTTCTAAGAGGAGGAAAAGAGAAAAATGAATTCAGAGTTGATGGCAGCACTTGTTATGCTCGAAAAAGAAAGAGGTATCAGCAGGGAGGCTATTTTTGACGCAATAGAGGCGTCACTTCTGGCCGCCAGCAAAAACCACTTCGGAAAAGCCGACAACGTAAAGGTTGTCATAAATCGCGAAACCGGAGAATACGAGCTCTTCCAGGAGTTTGAGGTTGTCAGGGACGCCGATCTGGAAGATCCGTCCTGCCAGATTACGAAGGAGCAGTTAAAAGAAAGATTCGGCGAAAAGCTCAAATTCGGCGACATTTTCCGCAGAAAATTCGAGTCCGCCGACTTCGGCAGAATCGCTTCGCAGAACGCGAAAAACGTTATCCTTCAGAAACTCAGAGAAGAGGAGCGTCGTTCGGTTTATGACCAGTTCTTTGCAAAAGAGCATCAGATTGTCACCGGCACCATTTCCCGCGGCACCGGAAAGAATGTTTCCGTAAACCTTGGAAAGACCGACGCCATCATTCCTGAAAACGAGCGCGTAAAGACCGAGAATTATCTTCCCGGCAGAAGAATAAAGGTCTACATTCTGGATGTAAAAGAAACCCCCAAAGGACCGAAGATCACCGCTTCCAGAACCAGCCCCGAATTTGTCAGAAGACTTTTTGAGGCGGAGGTTCCCGAGATTCAAAGCGGCATAGTCGAGATTATGGCAATAGCCAGAGAGCCCGGCTCCCGCACAAAGATGGCCGTCTGGTCAAATGATGAAAACGTGGATCCCATCGGTGCCTGCGTCGGACAGAACGGCAGCCGCGTAAACGCCGTGGTTGACGAGCTGAACGGCGAGAAAATCGACATCATCAATTACAGCGATGTTTCAGCCGAGCTTATCGAAAACGCCATCAGCCCGGCGAAGGTCATCTGCGTTCTTGCCGATGATGAAGAAAGGAGCGCCATCGTGGTTGTTCCTGATTATCAGCTTTCGCTGGCTATCGGCAAGGTCGGACAGAACGCCCGCCTCGCTGCACGCCTTACCGGGTACAAGATTGACATAAAGAGCGAGAGCCAGGCACGCGAGAGCGGACTCTTCGAGGAAATCGGCTATATCGAGGATTACTACTATGATGAAGAGGGTGAATTCGACGAAGGAGCCGCCGACGAAGAAGGGGAGTATTACGAAGACGGATACACTGCTGAGCCCGATGAAGAATAACGGTTTTTGCGGAATGCTCGGAATCTGCGCCAAGGCAGGCGCAGTCGCATCCGGTGCATTTGCCGCCGAAAAGGCGATAAAAACAGGTACGGCCCGGCTGGTTATAGTAGCCGCGGACGCTGCCGAAAACACAAAAGCCGATTATGAAAGGCTGTGCGAATCGCGGGATATTCCATTTTTGATGTATGCCGACAAAGAAACGCTCGGCAAAGCGATTGGAAAAGGCGAGAGAACGGTAATCGCCATTACTGAAAAAGGCCTCGCCGACAGCCTGCGATTGAAAATGACTTAAATCCGGAGGAATGATATATGGCTGAAAACAAAGAAAAAGACGAAATAAATGCTTCGAAGGAGGCTGAAGCCCCCAAAAAGAAAAAAATGACCGTTGTTTTCCGCACGCAGAACAGCGCACAGAACTCGCTGAAATCGCGCGGAGGCGTGATGCCGCCAAGGCCTGCTGCCAGACCCGGTATCAACCCGGCAGCTCAGGCAGCTAAGGCCGCCAAAGCCGCTGCCGCAAGGGCAGCTGAGGAAGAACCGGTTAAAAAGGTTGTAAAGAGGGTAGTTAAAAAAGCCGTCGCGCCTGAGCACGATGCAATAGCTGCCGAAGAGCCCGCAAAGAAGGCTGCAGCTAAAGAGGCCGACGCGGCCGAAACTGCCGAAGTCAAAAAAACCGCTAAGAAAAAGGTTGCAGCAAAGGCTGCTGAGACGGAAACACCTGTCGAAACCACTGCCGAAGAATCTGTAAAGAAGACTGCTGCAAAGAAGACTAAAAAGGCCGCGGAGACAGAAGTACCTGCAGAAACACCGGCAGAAGAACCCGAAAAGAAGCCCGCTGCTAAGAAGACTAAGAAGGCTGCGGAGCCCGAACCGGAAGTCAAAAAGCCGGAAAAACCTGCTCCTGCACCGCGCTTTGTGGATATGGCGGCCGTCAGAGCTGCCACCAACAGACCCAAGAGGCCTTCGACTTCGTCCGCACCGGCAGCCGGAACGCGCGGACCTCGCACGGGACAGCCCGGAGCGCCCAGAACCGGCGCCGGCACTACCTTTGTCAAGCGTCAGCCCGGTCAGGGACCTGCACGCGGTCAGGCACCGCAGGGTGGCAGGAATCAGGGCGGCGGTTTCCGCGCACCCGCTATGGGCGCCTATGAAATGGCTATGCAAAAGCCCGGCAAAGGCGGCAAGAACGCCCGCGGTCAGGGTAACAGATTTGACAAGAAAAACAGTGACGAGCTTAAACATCGCGGCGTAAAGGTTTCAAACAAGAGCCTTGTCCGCACGCCTCAAAAGCCTGCCGAGCCCGAAGAGCCCCAGATCAAGACCATCACCATCCCCGAGGTCCTCACGATAAAGGATCTTGCGGATGCGATGAAGATCCAGGCCGGAACCATCATCAAGAAGCTCTTTATGAAGGGGCAGATTTTTACGGTCAACGATGAGATTGACTACGAAACAGCCGAAAATATTGCGGTCGAATTCGATGTTCTCTGCGAGAAGGAAATACCCGTCGACGTCATCGCCGAGCTCCTCGAGGAAAAGGTCGAGGACAGCGAGGAGGATATGGTTTCCAGACCTCCCGTGGTGTGCGTCATGGGTCACGTCGATCACGGAAAAACTTCACTGCTTGACGCCATCCGCAAGACCAACGTTATCTCAAAGGAAGCCGGCGGCATCACACAGGCCATCGGCGCCTACATGGTAGAGATAAACGGTCGCAAGATTACTTTCCTTGACACGCCCGGCCACGAAGCCTTCACCGCTATGCGTATGAGAGGCGCTCAGGCCACTGATATCGCCATTCTCGTGGTTGCTGCGGATGACGGTGTTATGCCACAGACCGTAGAGGCCATCAACCACGCAAAGGCCGCCGGAGTAGAAATCATCGTAGCAATTAATAAGATCGACAAGCCCGGCGCCGATATCAACAGAGTAAAGCAGGAACTCACCGAATACGAGCTTATCGACGAGGAATGGGGCGGCTCTACCACGATGGTCCCCATCTCCGCCAAGACCGGCGAGGGCATAAGTGACCTGCTCGAAATGGTGCTTCTGGAAGCGGATGTACTGGAGCTTCGCGCCAACCCCGGCAGAAACGCAAGAGGTCTCGTAATAGAGGCTCAGCTTGACAAGGGCAGAGGCCCCGTCGCTACCGTTCTGGTTCAAAAAGGTACTCTGAAGGTCGGCGACACCGTCGCGGCCGGCACTTCATTCGGAAAGATCCGCGCCATGATTGACGATAAGGGACAGCGCGTCAAAAAAGCCACTCCCTCCATGCCCGTCGAGATTCTCGGCCTGAACGATGTTCCGAACGCCGGCGAAATCTTCGTGGCTACCGATTCCGAAAAGGACGCCAGAAGCTTTGCCGAGACATTCATCGCCGAAGAGAAAAAGCGCCTCGTCAAAGAGACGAAGAGCAGAGTATCGCTTGACGACATTTTTGAACAGATTAAGGAAGGCGAGCTGAAAGAACTCAATATCATCGTGAAGGCCGACGTTCAGGGCTCTGTGGAAGCGGTCAAGACCAGCCTCATCAAGCTTTCAAACGACGAAGTCGTGGTCAAGGTCATCCACAGCGGCGCCGGAAACATCAATGAATCCGACGTAACACTGGCGTCCGCGTCAAACGCCATTATCATCGGCTTTAACGTAAAAGTGGATCCCACTGCAAAGAACACCGCGGAGACCGACAAGGTCGACATCAGGCTCTATGACGTCATCTACAAGGCTATCGAGGACGTTGAGGCTGCCATGAAGGGCATGCTCGATCCTGTCTTCGAAGAAAGAATCATCGGTCACGCGGTTGTGCGCCAGACATTCAAGGCCAGCCAGATCGGCGTGATAGCCGGATCCTTCGTTCTTGACGGAAAAATTGTCCGCGGCTGCAAATGCAGAATCACCAGAGACGGCGAGCAGATCTTTGACGGAAACCTCGCTTCGCTCAAGCGTTTCAAGGACGACGTCAAGGAAGTTCGCGACGGCTATGAATGCGGTCTGGTATTCGACGGCTGGAGCGATTTGGCTGAAGAGGATCAGATAGAAGCTTACGAAATGGTGGAAGTCGCCAGATAACAGACTTTTCAGGTAAAATGAGAAAAGGCAGTATTAAAAACAACAGAGTCAGCGGAGAAGTCCGCAGAGAGCTCAGCAGTATTATTTCAAATGACGTAAAAGACCCGCGCATAACGGGTCTTGTCAGCGTCACAAGCGTATATGTGGCGCCGGATCTGAAAACCTGCAAGGCCTATATCAGCACGCTCGGCAGCAAGGAAGAGCTGGACAGCACGATAGAGGGGCTGAAGAGCGCAGAGGGATATATCCGCAGGGAACTCGCCCGCAGGCTGAACCTGCGCAACACTCCGGAAATCACGTTTATTGCCGACGAGTCTATCGCGTACGGCGTGAATATGACGCACAGACTCGAGGAGCTCGTCGCCCAGATACCCGAGCGCGACGACGAAGAGGACGACAAATATGTCAAATAATCTTTTCCGCAAAGCCAACGCCGCGGCTGCTCAATATATTGAGGAAGCAATTCTTTCGGCGGACAGCATCGGCATCGTGGGGCATATCAGGCCAGACGGGGACGATGTGGGCGCCTGCCTCGGAATGAAAGGCTACATCGGAATAATCAAACCTTCCGCTAAGGTGACGGTGTATCTTCAGGATTTTTCAAAGGATTTCGCGTTCCTTCGCGGAGCGGGAGAAGTCGTTCACGATTTTTCCGCGGAGACGAGGCACGACCTTTGCTTTATGCTGGACTGCGCCGACATGGAGCGGATGGGTGAAGCCGGAAAGTACTACGAAAAAGCCGGAAAGCGCATCTGCATAGACCACCACGCCACGAATGACGGCGTTTTTGACAGCTACGAGATTATCAATCCGGAGCGTTCATCCTCCTGCGAGGTTATCTGCACGCTGATTGACATGGACAGGCTGGACCGGGAAACGGCAGAATGCCTGTATCTGGGCATCGTCCACGACACCGGAGTTTTCAAACATTCCAACACTTCCATGGAAACTATGATTTACGCAGGAAAGCTGATAGACCTCGGTGCGTCGCCCTCAAAGATAATCGACAACACTTTTTACAAAAAAACTTTTGAACAGATCAGGGCGTTGGGAACGGCGCTGACAAAGGCAAAACGCCTGCTGGACGGAAAGCTGATCTACAGCTTTTTTACCAACGAAATGATGAAGCAGGCAAATGTTTCTTCTATGGATCTGGACGGAGTAATAGACCAGCTCCGCGTTACGGAAGGGACTGAGGTGGCGCTGTTCATCTATGAAATGCCGGCCGGCGGCAGCTTTAAAGTCAGCCTGCGCTCAAACGGACCGGTGGACGTCAGCATAATAGCCAAAGAATTTGGCGGCGGCGGACACGTAAAAGCCGCCGGCTGCGAAATAAACGGAACCCCGGAAGATATAGCTTTGATTCTCGCCGAAAAAGTAAAAGAGCAGCTTTGACTAATGGACGGCATAATCATTATTGACAAAGAAAAAGGCTTTACCTCGCATGACGTTGTGGCGAAAATGCGGGGTATGCTTCATCAGAAGCGGATTGGCCACACCGGTACCCTTGATCCGCTTGCCACGGGTGTTCTGCCCGTGCTGCTCGGAAGGGCAACAAAGCTTTCGGAGCTGCTCACCGCAGATTCAAAAACTTATGAGACGGAGCTGCTTCTCGGGATTACAACTGATACGCTGGACGTAAGCGGCAATGTGCTGACCGAAAACGAGGCGCCGACTGACGTTGCAGCCGTCAGAGAGGCCGCGCTTTCCTTTGTCGGCTCGTATGACCAGATTCCGCCGATGTATTCTGCCATAAAGGTTGGCGGCAAAAAGCTCTACGAGCTTGCCAGGGCGGGAAAGGAAACAGAACGGCCGGCCAGGCACGTCACAATAGAAGATATAGAAATACTCGAAATCAATCTTCCCACGGTGCGTTTTCGCGTGAGCTGCTCAAAGGGCACGTATATCCGGTCTCTCTGCGATGATATCGGAAAAAGGCTCGGCTGCGGCGCCGCTATGAAAGAGCTGCGGCGCGTAAGGTCCGGCTCCTTTGACGAGGGCAGGGCTGTTACGCTGGGAGAACTACAGAGGCTGATTGACGAAGGGCGCGAGGCCGATGCTGTTTTGTCTATCGGAGAGGCGCTTTCGGATTATCCGGTTTTTGTGGTTGACGCGGCGCACGAAAAAGCGCTGAAAAACGGTAACGAGCTCAGAACGTCGTGGGGGAGCGGCAGCATTTCGGAGCGCGGCGTGCTCGTCTGCTCTGAAACGGGAGAGCTCGTAGGCATTTACAGGGAATCAAAAAAAGGTTTTTTAAAGCCGTACAAAATGTTGACCGGAAACGACTGATGAAGACATTTTACGGAATTGAAAATATAAAAATAGAAGCGCCGACGGTTCTTGCCATAGGAAAATTTGACGGCGTACACCAGGGACACAGAGAACTGATAAAAACTCTGTCCGGAATAAAAGAATCGCAGGGAGGGAGCGCCGAAACCTGCGTTTTTTTGCTGCGCGGCGCGTCCGAAAAAACGCTCGTGTCCGATGAGCGCCGGATAGAGATTATCTCATCTTACGGTGTGGACAATCTTGTAATCTGCGATTTTACCGATGAAATCAAAAAAATGCCGGCAGAGGTTTTTTTATCTGAAGTAATCATAAAAAAGCTGAATGCAGTGGTGCTGGCAGCGGGAGCGGATATCAGATTCGGCGCCGGAGGCGCCGGAAACCTTGATTTCCTGCGCGAAAAGTCCGGCAGGTACGGGCTTTCGCTCGTAATAATCGAAAAAAAAGAATACAAAGGAGAGCCTATAAGCAGCTCCAGAATCAGAGACTGTATTTCGCGCGGAGACCGCGAGGATGCCGACGCGATGCTCGGAAACTTAAATTGACATCTTAACATATTTGTATTATTATGTAATAACTTTGTAATAATTGAGAAGAGCTATTAATGAAGAATATAAATAAAAAACTCATATTGCTCTGCCTGTGTCTTTGCATGTTCCTTTCTGAGACGTGCCTTGCCACGCAGACTTCTGCGGCTTCTACCTCTGCGGCGCAGACTACTCCTGCGGCTCAGCCAGGGGAGAGCTTTCCTGCGGCCGAAACGACATCTGCTGCCGAATCCGCTTCCGCAGAGCCTGAATTCACCAGAACAGTAGACGTCAACGACGGCTTCAGCGCTGCCGGCGTATGCGGCCTGATTATCGGAACCAACATCCTCTCTGTCGCAGACGTATACAAAACCCCCGGAGAGGTGGACTGGGAGCTTCGCGGAAGCGCCATCAAAAAATACGAAAATCTCGGAATCGCACAGGTGGATTCTTATCTGAACGTCCGCAAAAAACCCGATCCCGACGCAGAAGTAATAGGCAAGATGACCAACAACAACGCCTGCGAAATCCTCAGCAAATCCTCAGACGGAAAATGGCTGAAGATTGAATCGGGTTCCGTCACCGGTTGGGTTTCTTCGGATTATATACTCACCGGCTGGAGAGCAAAAGACCAGGGCCGCGCCGAAGCGGAGCTGCAGGTCATTATCAAGGTCGATACTCTGAACGTGCGCGAAGAGCCGGATGCAAACTCCACCATCTGGACTCAGGCGGACGGAAACGAGAGATACGATATAGTCAAGGATCTGGGCGACTGGATCATGATAGAGCTGGACGATTCCGTGGGATATGTGGCCGCGGAATACGTGGAGCAGACATATTCGCTCAATACGGCGGTCAAATATACCCCTCCCGCCGAAGAGGTTGCCAGAACGCTGCGCGGGCGCATTGTGGCCTACGCGCTCAAGTGGCTCGGCGGAAGATACGTCTGGGGCGGAGAAACTCTGGGCAAAGGCGTTGACTGCTCCGGATTTGTTATGAAAATATATCAGAATTTCGGCATTTACCTGACTCACCATTCGGGTACCATGGCGGGAGAGGGCAGACGCATCAGCCGCTCGCAGCTAAAGAAAGGCGATCTGGTGTTCTACGCGAAGGGCGGTTCGATTAACCATGTTGCCATGTATATCGGTGATGGACAGGTGGTTCACGCCCGCAGCCGCCGCAGAGGAATATGCATTACGGATATTGACTACCGCACCCCCGTAAGATTTGTAACTTATCTTGACGAGTGATTTTCATTGTGCTAAAATATCATAGATTTCGCCGTTACCGGGCTCTTGGAAGACTCCGACCTTTTGCGCAGTAACGGTCAGATAAAAAAGGAGGAAACCAAAATGATTTCAAAGGAAAAGAAAGCCGAGATTATCGCTCAGTATGGACGCAGCGAAGGCGACACCGGTTCACCCGAAGTCCAGATTGCCATCCTTACCGAGAGAATCAGAGAGCTTACCGCTCACCTTCAGAACAACAAGAAGGACCATCACTCCAGACGCGGACTTCTCAAGATGGTAGGCCAGAGACGCGGAATGCTCGATTATCTCAAAAAGACAGATATCGAAGGCTATCGTGCACTTATCGAAAAACTTGGTATTCGTAAGTAATCAAATGGTGGGGCGGGTTTATTCGCCCTACCTTTTTTAAGAAAAAATACGGAGAAAAGGACAATCGAGACCACTGAAAAGCCGAAGACGCTTCGTTTTTTCAGTAGTTTCGAGCCTTTTCTCCGAAAAAGAAAAGGAGATATAATGGAAACTTTTTCAAAAGAAATGAAAAAAGACTTCAGAACTTACTCAATGGAGCTTGCCGGCAGGACGCTCTCCGTGGATATCGGACGCGTCGGCGCGCAGGCAAACGGCGCAGCGTTTATGAAATACGGTGATACCGTGGTTCTTTCCACCGTGGCTGCTTCCGAAAAGCCCAGAGACGGCATCGATTTCTTCCCGCTCAGCGTCGAGTTCGAGGAAAAACTGTACTCCGTCGGAAAGATTCCCGGCGGCTTCAACAAGCGCGAGGGAAAGGCCAGCGAGCACGCCGTGCTGGTGAGCCGCGTTATCGACCGCCCTATGCGTCCTTTGTTCCCCAAGGACTACCGCAATGACGTCACTATCAACAACATGGTCATGAGCGTTGACCCTGACTGCAGCCCCGACCTTCTCGCTATGCTTGGTTCTTCGCTGGCTGTGTCGATTTCCGACATTCCCTTTGACGGCCCTGTTGCCGCGACTATGATGGGACTTATCGACGGACAACTTATCGTAAACCCCACCACAGAACAGAAAAACATTTCCGATCTGGCTCTTACGGTTGCTTCCACAGGCGAAAAAGTCATCATGATCGAAGCCGGTGCAAACGAGGTTCCCGAAGATGTCATGCTCGAAGCCATTTTCAAGGCGCACGAAGTCAACAAGACCGTCATCGAGTGGATCAACGACATAGTTGCAAAGGAAGGCAAAGCAAAACACGAATATGAAAGCGTTACTGTTCCGGAGGATCTCTGGGAGGATATGGTTGCATTTATTACTCCCGAAGCCATGGAAACGGCTGTTTTTGCCGATGAAAAGCAGATCCGCGATGAAAACATCCGTCAGGTAAAAGCCTCCCTTGAGGAGCGCTACGCCGCGGAGCCTTTTGCCACGGAGCATCCCGAATGGCTCGGCCTTATTGAAGACGCTGTTTACAAATTCCAGAAGATTACGGTTCGCAAGATGATTCTCAAGGATCACAAGCGCCCCGATGGCAGAGAAGTTACCGAAATCCGTCCTCTGGCGGCTGAGATTGACGTACTGCCCAGAGTTCACGGCAGCGCTATGTTTACCCGCGGACAGACCCAGATACTTGACGTTGTCACGCTGGCGCCGCTTTCACACGCACAGAGGCTCGATGGTATCGATGTTACCGAAACCGAAAAGAGATATATGCATCAGTACAATTTCCCGTCATGGTCGGTTGGCGAGACAAAGCCCAGCCGCGGACCGGGACGCCGCGAGATAGGTCACGGCGCTCTTGCAGAGCGTGCTCTGATTCCCGTGCTTCCGAGTGAGGAAGAATTCCCTTACTCCATCCGTGCGGTCTCCGAGACGCTCGAATCAAACGGCTCCACTTCACAGGCTTCCGTGTGTGCCTCCAGCATGGCGCTGATGGCGGCCGGCGTTCCTACAAAGAGCCCCGTTGCCGGCATTTCCATCGGTCTTGTGACCGGTGAGACGGATGAAGATTATCTGCTTCTTACTGACATTCAGGGAATAGAAGATTTCTTCGGCGACATGGACTTCAAGGTTGCCGGAACTAAAAAGGGTATTACGGCCATCCAGATGGATATTAAGATTCACGGACTGACCGAGAGCATTATCCGCGGCGCGATTGCCAGAGCCCGCGATGCCCGTTTCTACATTATGGACGAAATAATGGCTAAGGCTATCTCCGAGCCCCGTCCCGAGGTCGGCGAGTATGCTCCCAAGATTCAGCAGATCTCCATCGATCCCGAGAAGATTGGCGATGTTATCGGAAAACAGGGCAAGGTCATCAACAAGATTATCGAGCAGTGTGGCGTAACCATCGATATCGATGAGGACGGCAGAGTGGACATCTGCGGTACTGATATCGACGGAATCGAAAAGGCTAAGAAGATCATCGGCATCATTGTCAATGATGTCGAGGTCGGACAGATTTATGAGGGCGAAGTGGTCCGCATAATGAATTTCGGTGCATTCGTTGAAATCGCCCCTGGCAAGGACGGAATGGTTCACATTTCAAAGCTTGCCAAACGCCGCGTCGCAAAGGTCGAAGACGTCGTGAAAATCGGCGACCGGGTCAAGGTCAAAGTAATTGAGATAGACCGGATGGGCCGGGTAAATCTTTCAATGAAAGAATTTGACGGGGAATAAACAAGTACTCACAGAGCCCTGTCATAGTGACAGGGCTTTTTAACAGGTGCTCGTGGCGAAATGGATATCGCATCAGACTCCGACTCTGAAGGCTGCGGGTTCGAGTCCCGCCGGGCACATTTTCAATCAAGCATTACTATTTGTAATGCTTGATTGAAAAAATAGAAGGGATTCGAACGACTGCGACGGCGCAGCCGGGAAAAACCTCCGGTGGAGGTTTTTCAGCAGGCCGGCGTGATAGGAACCGAAGGTTCCGGAGCGAGTCCCGCCGGGCACATTTATTTGACTAATCTAAAGGTTTTTGATAAACTGTTTGTTGCAAAAATGTTACATCTTTTGTAAGGAAGGATTGAAAAATGTCAAACAACAAAGACGATTGGAATTCATTTCTTG
>JAFTAU010000069.1 GCA_017455435.1 Lachnospiraceae bacterium
GATGTCCTTTTCAAGGCTGGTCATCAGGATAGTGTAGTAAGGGGAAAGGCGGTTGTAACGGGTGGCGGTATAGTTCAGGTTATTGAGCACGACCCACAGGGCTTTGGCGACTTCTTCGAATTCCAGTGGGGCGGAGTTGTAGTATCCCTCGGGTTCGAAGGGAAAGCCGTACTCGTCGCAGAGGACTTCTTCGTTCTCTGCGTCTGTGCTGGTTTCGGCCCGGGCGGCTTTGGCTGCCTCGGCGGCTTGCAGCTTTTCGAACAGCGCGGCATCTTCCGGCGTCATGCGGCTGAGTTCTTCGCTCAGACTGCTTTTTCCGCTGTTCAGTTCTGTCTGCACTGCTGTCTGTTCCATTCCGTTACATTTCCTTTCTAAAGTATTCGCTAAATAATATGTTTTATTTAATGTTGGGTATATAATAGCACATCGTTTTCATATTGTCAATGGTATTTTGAAAATTCGTAAAAATTCATTTGAAGCACATGGGGGCGAGCGAAGCACTCGGGGACGGTTTTTCTGCTGCCGCATAGCCGGCACTGAAGAACCGTCCCTGTGTGCGCTCAATTGCAGAAGAAAAAGCGCACAGGGGGACGGTTCCCGAGTGCCGGCTGCGCGGCAACACGGAAACCGTCCCCAAGTGCTTCTGGACAGGAGCTTAGGGTCGGTTTCAGAGCGGAAATGAAAATGTCACAATCTGCTTTATATTCATATTCGCCATTATCTTATAAATGACCTTCGTCACTTCACAGAACCCTGAAAACGAATATAATTCAGCTAAAGGAAATAAAATACGATGAGCTTTACAATCGAGCCATACGAAACAGAAAACGGAAAGATACCAGTTAATGATTTTATTCATAGTCTGGATACGGAACATAAAGCGAAAGTCAGACGTAATCTAAAAAGACTGGAAGTAAATGGAAATATGCTCCGAATGCCTTTTTCCAAACCTTTGAGAGACGGAATTTTTGAGCTGCGGACTCAATTTAAGGATGAAATATCCAGAGTATGTTATTTCTTTTATTTCGGGAAGAAGATAATATTAACGCATGGATTTATAAAAAAGACCGAAGAAACACCACAAGAAGAAATTAATACTGCCATCCGGTATAAAAAGGATTATGAAAAAAGATTCGGAGGTAACAAATGAGCTGGCTTGACAATGAAATAGCAAAAGATATGAAAGATCCGGAATTTAGAAAAGCCTGGAATAAATACGAATGTGAAGATAAAGTTATCCAATATATGATTGATAATAATATTACAATTACGCAGGATTTTCTTAATGTTCTTGACGAACTTACAGAAAAGGGAGTTTCTTTCGGGTTGATCCCGTTAGATTCCAAGGAAAAGGTCAAAAAGCCTGAGCTTGAATACGCGTAAAATTACAATTAAATCTGACTCCCGTCTTGCAAGGGAACAGCGCACAAGGGGGCGAGCGAAGCGAAGTTCCTGCCCCGAATCGACCGGGCGAAGCCCGCACCTTACGGGGCAGGCATTCTTCAGTGCCGGCTTTGCGGCAACAAGAAAACCGTCCCCAAGTGCTTCGGGGCAGGAGCTTCGCTTCGCTCGTCCCCGGCGTTCCTTATTTCTTATCTCTCCGGCCCTTATTATCTATCAACTACCAACTACCAACTATCAACTGCACCGAAGGTGCTCTCTTATCTCTCTACGGCTGGACGAACGGATTGACGTAAGGGCTTTCCTTATGGAAGCAGCGTTCGTAACCGCGGCAGAGCTCATCGCGGCCGAGATATTTCATGCAGATATCGTAGGTGTGGAACAGCAGGTACTCCTTCGTTCCGTCAGCCTTCAGCGCATAGGCACCGATCTCATCCTCCGGCAGAGCGTAGACCTTGATTTTCTCCTCCGCCGGGCGGCTGCCGTCGTCCCACATCACAAGTATTTTCAGATAAAAGGTTCCCTTATCATCCGTAGCTGGGGCGATCGAGGTGATCGAGACCGTATATTTTTTCACCGGTTCCTGTAAACCTTTTTCGGCATTGTAAACTTCGGCGCTGACGCTGAAGGTTTTTGGCTCTGCATCAAAGGTGTAATCGGATGTCAGGTCTAATGCCACGTCAAAGGCGAACTTATCGGTAGAGGTGATGCGTTCTCCCGGTGTAATCGGCATCATCCCCTGTGATTCGAGATTCTCCTCGCCTTTCCGGGCTGTAATGGCCAGGCTCAGGCTGTCGCTCTGTATATCTTCCGGAATACCGGGCGCGCCGTTCTGCTGGTAATGCTCGAACCGTACCGGCAGATTGGTCATCTTCTTTTCCGGTTCGAATATCGCCGTGATCGTCAGTTCCTGATTTGTGGACGCATTTGTCGTTTCGGTTGCCTTTACACGCACATAGTAGGTTCCGGGAACGAGGCCTGTGATGTCGCTGCCTGTTCCAGCAGTCCAATCAGCCGCATCTGATTTCTTATACTCCATTGCAGTCGTAACGCCGGTGAGCTTGCCGTCGTTGTTGTCTGCTGTCGTGCAGTTTTCCGCCGCTGCGGTCGTCGGCGCATCCGGCGTCGTCTTTGCCGTGGGCGCGGTCAGCGCGATTGCGGCGTCAGCGGTCGGCGTTCCCGACACTGTGATCTGCGTGTAGCTGTCGCGGGTCACTTTTATCCCGCTAACCTCGGCAACGCTGTAATCTGTCGGGTAATAATACCCGTTGTCTGCGGTATAAACCACATCTGTCATA
>JAFTAU010000070.1 GCA_017455435.1 Lachnospiraceae bacterium
GCCATAAGCATGGAGGGAGGCACGAAACACATATCCTACGGAGCGGCCCGCCCCGCCGCCGTCTGTTCTATTGCCTTTGAAAACCATGTGAAATCCTTGATCCGCACTACATGAGAGTGCGGATTTTGTCATTTATTGCGTTTCACGGTGAAACGCATTTTCGCACAAAGGAGAGATTCAAATGATCGGCTTTATCGTAGGCTTTTTTGTCGGCGGCTTTTTCGGCGTCGCCGTGATCTCCGCCGTCGTGGTCGGCTCCCGCAACGACTGGGATAAATAAATCCGTTTCACGCTGAAACGGATTAGAGAGGACTCTTTGAATGTTTGAAGAAACCGTAAAAATCAATGGGCATACCGTAAAAATAAAATACTCCGAGGAGAAGCACCCGGAGATAGTATCCACTATGAGAGACACCCTTGAAAGATCAAAAAAAGTGATTCAAAATCCCGCAAAATTTGACAAGAAAGGGCACAAATGAGAAAATATAGATAGAAAGTGTACCTTGACAAATAGATAGAGAAAGCAAGGACATACACATTCTCAAAGGTGTATGTTATGGAATACAACAAACATGTATATTGCCTTTACCGAGTTTCTACCATCGGACAGGTGGAGAAAAACGATATTCCGATGCAGCGGGAGTGCTGCCGTGAGTTTGCGGCGGGGCATAAGGACTGGAGCATCACGAAGGAGCTTTACGAGAAAGGCGTTTCCGGCTTCAAGACCTCCGCAAAGGATCGGGACGCCATTCAAGAAATCCAGGCAGACGCGGTCGAGAGAAAATTTGATATTCTACTGGTTTTCATGTTTGACCGTCTTGGACGGCGCGACGACGAGACACCCTTTGTCGTGGAATGGTTTGTGAAAAATGGAATCGAAGTTTGGAGCGCGATGGAGGGACAGCAACGCTTTGACACCCATGTGGACAAGCTGATGAACTATATTCGCTACTGGCAAGCCTCCGGTGAGAGCATAAAGACCTCTATCCGTGTCAGAACAAGAATGGAACAACTAACGGAAGCCGGATTGTTTACAGGCGGCAGCGTCCCTTATGGATATAAGCTCGTAAAAAGCGGACGAGTCAACAAGAGAAACAGGGAGGTATCTGATCTTGTTATTGACGAGGACGCCGCGGAAATCGTCCGGCTGATCTTTTACAAGTATGTGTACGAGGGCTTCGGCGCGCAAAGGCTTTGTAAGTATCTTGCCGAAATGAACATTTATAAGGAAGATGGCCGAAACTTTCCCAACACCTCGATCAACCGCATTATCAAAAACGAGCTATATACCGGCGTCATACATAACGGCGAGGCCAAGTCCGAAGTTATCCCGGAATTGCAGATAGTGGAGCGAGAAACCTATGAACGGGCACAGACGATCATGCAGGACAGAGTGACACACCACAACAGTATTCCTCTTAATTTGAAAAGCGGCTCTCTGCTGGTAGGAAACATTTTCTGCGGGCATTGTGGCAACCGTCTGACGCTCACAACAAGCGGTAGAACGAGGAAAGGGAGAGACGGTCAAATCCATTTTGAGGCACGACCCCGATATGGCTGCCATTACAAGCAGCGGCATCCAGGCGAATGTGATGGTCAGTCCGGGTACGGTGTACACACACTTGACGGCATTGTGGATCAAATCATCCGGCGGCAATTAGAGCGGATCAAAACCAGCCCGAACAATGATATTATTACCGAACAGCATCAAAAGGCCGTTGACCTTGCCGAAGCTCGCTTACGGATCGCAAAGAGCCAGGTCGCAGAAAAACAGCGGGAAATAACGGATTACCAAAACGAGGCGATCCGCGTGATTCGTGGAGAAAGCAAGTTCAGCGACGAACTTTTAGACAGCTTGGTAAAGAGGGCAAAGTCGGAATTGAAAGTGCTTACCGAGGCGGTCAACACCGCACAAGAAGAACTGGACACCCTGCAGGCTGGTATGGAGCGCGAGATCGAAGAATATGACCGTCTGGTGAGTTGGGCGGAAATCTATGATACCTGTTCCTTTGAATCGAAAAAGATGTTTGTCTCTCAATTCGTCAAGTCTGTCCGGGTATATCGGGACTATGATCTTGAAATTGAGTTTAATGTTTCTTTCGACGAGTTCAAGGAATTTAGAAGAACAGGACAAAGCGGGGACAGGAGCGCATAACAAAAAGGAAGCCTTTTCAGACTTCCTTTAAGTGGTGGACTTGAAGGGGATCGAACCCTCGAACCTCACGGATGCGAACCGTGCGCTCTCCCAGCTGAGCTACAAGCCCGAATTTGAACTTTCCAATCATAAAAATGGCTATTTTTTATGAAAAACGCCACTTTTCAGAACTTTTTAGGAGACTTGATGTATCTTCTTTCAGCTTTGCTATTATACACCTTGTTCCCGCACTTGTAAAGAGGGATGTAAACCGCGTGGGATGCACCCGTGTCA
>JAFTAU010000071.1 GCA_017455435.1 Lachnospiraceae bacterium
GAACCTCCTTGAAAACAGGCTTATCAGATATTTATATTATACCACAGAAAGCACGAAAAAGCGCGTAAAAGCGGCAAAAAGTAAGCTTCATCAAACAAAAAAACGAGACCGTCATCCGACAAGGATGGCGGTCAAGCGAGTTTATGTTCAAAGACAAATTCCGCGGCGCACTGCCGCGGACGTTGTCTTCAGGCTGAACGCTCCGGTGGAGCGTTTTATGCAGGCCGGCCTGAAAGGAGTCCGAAGGACTCCGGCGGGAATCCCTCCAGGTCCATTGCAAAACGACCCCCGCCATTTTGGTGGGGGTTGTTTTGCAAAAAGAAGGGATTCGAACCTGAAAGATGCCCGAGGGAGGGCGTCAGAATCTCACAAATACCGCGCCGGCACGGAAAGCAGGCCGCCGCCCGGCCGGCCGATACCATCAGCCATACATATTATCGCGCCGTCGCCGCGCCTTATCTGTTCCTTTTCCAGCATAACAAATGCCGAAGTCATACGTTTTTTGGGAGCCGCGGTGTACTTTATCTGAACCGGATAAAGCACTCCGCCGATGTCGAGTATCAGGCTGATTTCCGCGCCGTCCCGATCCCTGAAATAGCTGATATGCGGCGGCGTGCCGTGGTGGCAATAGCCCTTGACTATCTCAGAAACCACATAGTTTTCAAACAGAGCGTCCGCGAAAGCGCCCGAAAAAGCGCTCTCCGGCGAAGACCATTTTGTAAGATAACAAATCAGTCCGGTATCATAAAAAAACACCTTCGGCGTCTTTATGCCCCTTGGCAGCGCGTCATGCATAAAAGGATGTATATAAAAAATCAGACCGATATTCGCCAGAATGCCGAGCCAGTTTTTCGCAGTAATCTGGTCAATCCCGGCCTCGTCCGATATTGCCTTTACATTCAGCACCTGCGTCGCCCGGGCGGCAACGGCGGTAAAAAACCGAATGAATTTTACCGGGTCTATACTGCCGCCGATATCACGCACATCCTTTCTGATGCAGGAATCCAGATATTTACAATAAAAGCTGCTCCATCTTTCGCCATCTGACGCCCCGTCATCCTCTCCGGCGGCGTCTAAATGCCTCCCGGCCTCCGCCTGCGGCATACAGCCTCTCCAGACGCTTTCAAAAAAGTCTTCAGGTTCGCAGACCGTACCTTCCTGCGAGACAAAAGAAGAACCATCCGGCATAAACGGCGGATAATCGACGCCGGCCTTTTCCTGCGCGGAAAGAGGAAAAAGATTCAGCAGCGCAACGTGCTTTTCGAGCTCTTTGTACGCCGTGTCCATCAGTTCGTAGAGATGCGAGCCGGTCAGCCAGAAATCCCCGGGACGCCTGTATTTATCGGCATAGGCTCTGATATGCGGCAAAAGCTCCGGCGCGTACTGTACCTCAGTTATCAGAACGGGAGGCCTGTGAAGCTGCAAAAAAAGCGCAGGGTCGCTCTTCGCGAGATCACGCTCGCGCAGGTCGTCCAGAGAAACGCAGCCGCGCGTGCGCTTGCTGGGCTTTTTGACGCCCCTCATTCTGGCTTTTCTGTCAAGAGATCCATCCGGCAGAGCGTCTTCCGCCTCAATCAGCATACGGAGCATAGTAGTCTTTCCGGAGCCGCGCGGGCCCGCCACAAGCAGTACGGGGTATTCGCGGTTCAGCTGCAGAATACTTTCCTGCAAATGCCTTTGAATATAAGCCATAATATCTCCAATGTCGGCAATTATTTTAAATCAATATTATTTTAGCCGAGAATCCCTGCCCGGTCAATGATAAAGTTAATATAAAGAATTAAAGGATTTGAGCTTTTTCCCGTATTGATTTTAGCGCGGTGATGTAGTAAAATTTGCTAATTAAAACTGTTATATGACAGAGGAAGGAAGTTTGTTATGGGCAGAGTTTACAATTTTTCGGCGGGTCCTGCGGTCCTGCCTGAGGAAGTTTTAAAAGAAGCGGCTGCGGAGATGCTCGACTATCGCGGCTGTGGAATGTCTGTTATGGAGATGAGCCATCGCTCTTCCATGTTCCAGCAGATCATCGACGAGGCCGAGGCCGATTTCCGCAAGGTCCTCGGAGTTCCGGACAATTACAAAGTCCTCTTTATGCAGGGCGGCGCTTCCCTGCAGTTCGCCATGGTTCCGCTCAACTTTATGAGAGACGGAAAGGCGGATTACATCATCACCGGTCAGTGGGCGAAAAAAGCCTGTGCTGAGGCAAAACGCTTTGGAGACGCCGAGGCGATAGCTTCTTCGGCGGACAAGACGTTTTCCTATATCCCGGACGTCACCAATCTCCCCATCAGAGAAGGCGCAAAGTATCTCTACATCTGCGAAAACAACACCATCTACGGCACAAAATATCACACGCTTCCTGATACAAAGGGCGTTGACCTGATTGCGGACCAGTCCTCCTGCTTCCTGTCGGAGCCGGTTGACGTCAGCAAATACGCCATGATTTACGGCGGCGTTCAGAAAAACGTAGGCCCGGCCGGTCTCGTGGTCGCGGCTATCCGCGAGGACCTCATCCCCACGGATGACCTTCCGGACGTTCCTACCATGCTCCAGTACAAGATTCACGCGGACGCCGGCTCGCTCTACAACACGCCTAACTGCTACGCCATTTACATCTGCGGCAAAGTATTCAAGTGGATTCTCGACATGGGCGGCCTTACGGTTATGAAACAGCGCAACGAAGAAAAAGCCGCGCTCCTCTATGATTTCCTTGACAACAGCAAGCTCTTTAAGGGCACCGTCAGGAAGGAAGACCGTTCCCTTATGAACGTTCCTTTCGTCACCGGCAGCGAAGAGCTCGACAAGAAATTCGTCGCCGAATCAAAGGCGGCCGGACTTGAAAACCTCAAAGGCCACCGTTCCGTGGGCGGCATGCGTGCCAGCATCTACAACGCCATGCCCAAGGCCGGAGTCGAGGCGCTGGTTTCGTTCATGGAAGATTTCGAGAAAAAGAATTCATAATCTAAGAAGGACAAATAAATGTTTAATTACGCATGCTTAAATCCAATCGCAGCAATCGGGCTTGACAGGTTCGGCGCGGAGTTTGCGCAGACCGCGGACGCGGCGGATGCCCAGTTCATTCTCGTTCGCAGCGCCGATATGCACGAAATGCCCGTTTCGGACAGCCTTCTCGCCGTGGGCAGAGCCGGCGCCGGAGTAAACAACATCCCCATCGAAGCCATGGCCGAAAAAGGCATCCCCGTATTCAATTCGCCAGGCGCAAACGCCAACGGCGTAAAAGAGCTCGTGCTCTGCGGTATGCTGCTGGCATCCAGAGATATTTACGGCGGCATCAGCTGGATCAAGGAAAATGCCGCGGACCCCGGCATCGGAAAATCCGCTGAAAAAGCCAAAAAGGCATTCGCCGGAACTGAAATCAAGGGCAAAACGCTTGGCGTTATCGGACTTGGAGCCATCGGCGCACAGGTCGCCTCGGCAGCCATCGCTCTCGGCATGGACGCTGTCGGCTACGACCCCTATCTCTCCGAAGAAGCCGCAAAACGCCTCGACCCGCAGATTACCGTCACGACCAGTCTCGATGACATCTATGCGGCGTCGGACTACATCACCATTCATGTGCCCGCGCTCGACAGCACAAAGGGCATGATAAATGCCGACGCCATCGCCAGGATGAAAGACGGAGTCATCTTCCTCAATTTTGCCCGCGACGTACTGGTGAATGACGCGGACATGGCCGCGGCGCTCGCTTCAGGCAAGGTCCGCAAATATGTTTCGGACTTTCCCAACGCCGCCAGCGCCAATATGCCCGGCGCCATAGTCCTGCCTCACCTGGGCGCCTCTACCGCCGAATCCGAGGACAACTGCGCCATCATGGCGGTTGACGAACTAAAGGCCTTCGCACAGACCGGCAGCATTGTCAATTCGGTCAATTTCCCGAAACTCGTGGTCGGAGAGCAGACTGCGAAATACCGCTTGTGCGTCAGCTTTAAGGGCGATGAGCCCGCAGGCCTGCCCGAGGGCAAACGCCTTTTGGCAAAGCGCGGAGATATCGGTTATGCCGTTATCGACACAGATACGGAGCCGGATATCGCGTCGGTCGCTGCCGCACCCGGCGTAACAAAGGCAAGAGTTATTTTCAAATAACTGTTTTTATGGTAGAATAAGGGGAGATATCGGGATGGTCCGTGTCTCCCCTTTTTTGGTTTGATTGACATGAAAAAACTTCTGATTTCGTTAATCATTATTTTCGCAGCTATGGCTTTTTCATCCATAGCCTATTCGGACGTGCCGGCCTCTTCCGGGACAGGTTTTGTCGAAGTGGGCGAAGAATGGTATTATCAAAAAGACGGAGTCATTCAGACCAATCTGACCGACATAATAAAAGGCGAAGCCTACGGGCAGACCGCGTGGTGGTATATCGAAAAAGGAAAAGTCACGCTCACCGAGACCGTAGCCAAAAACAAAAACGGCTGGTGGTACATAAAAGACGGCGTGGTGCAGTTTGACACCACGAGCGTTGTAAAACGCGTGGATAACAGCACCTGGTGGTATGTCGAAGACGGGCAGGTAAAGTTTAACTATACCGGCTTTGCCGACAATATTAACGGCCGCTGGCGCATCGAAAACGGTCAGGTCAATTTCAAATTCGAGGACATCTCAAAAGACGAGGATCAGTGGCGCTACTACAGCGGCGGAAAATGGAAAACAGCCGCCGAGACCGTAGCCAAAAACATTAACGGCTGGTGGTACATAAAAGACGGCGTGGTGCAGTTTGACACAACAAGCGTCGTAAA